>DAOTOD010000009.1:0-10862 GCA_035451165.1 Bacteroidales bacterium | reverse complement strand
TATAAAAGAAATAGAAGAGTATTATCAAAATTTAAAATAATAATTAATTTATAGTTTTCTTATCTTCAGGCGAATTATTTGATTGTATACTCCCTTTTTTATTCCCTTTATTATTTTCTATATCTTCAATAATTTTTTTTAAAATAGCTAATTCCTGTGTAAGTATTTTATTTTTTTCATGTAAATTAGAAACTACAACCGATAAATGCAAAAGATAAGAAAAAATAGCAAAAATAGCTCCTGCAAATATTAAATTAGGCGCTTGATAAACTCCTAAAAAATGAGAAATTATATCTAATCCCCCCCTCCATATAGAAAATATAAGTAACAATAAAGTACAAATAATCCATACTATGCTGTATTCTTCACGTAATTTTTCTTTTAAAATAAGCCTGCCTATGTATATTAAAAAAGCAAGGCTGGTAATAATAGCAATTATCTGAATTCTTATCGGTACAATTGTTTCCATAATTTTTATTATTTTAATTTGTTTTAATATTAATTCCTATTTTTTATTGCTCTAAAAAATGTAAAAAATAACCCAAGTGTAACTTTTATCATATAATATATAGTATTAAAAGCCCTTATAGATGACTTACCTTCAATTCTTTCATACATAATTACAGGTATTTCTTTTATTTTCAATTGCTTCTGTTTATATAAAACAATAGAAACGGGTTCAGGATAATCATCAGGATAAAATTCAGAAACAATTTCCAAAGCTTTTCTATTTAAAATCCTAAAACCTGAGGTGCAATCATATATGGTAATACCACAAAATATTTTAATAATATATTTAAAATACCATATACCGATTCTTCTCAAAAAAGTTGAACGATAGCCTTTATTTTCAATAAAACGTGAACCTATAACAACATCATATCCTTGTAAAGCTACTTCTATTAAATCAACAATTTTATCAGCAGGATGTTGACCATCGCCATCAAATTGTATCGCATAATCATAACCATTATATAAAGCATATTTAAAACCCGTCTGTACTACTCCTCCTATACCTAAATTTACTGGTAAATTTATAAGCATGCAATTATTCTTTAAAACTACTTCTGCAGTACCATCAATTGAAGCATCATTAATTACTAAAGGAATGATTATAATATTGTAAGGTGTAACTATAGAAGTAACCTTTTCAATAACTAAAGCTATATTTTTCTCTTCATTAAAAGCTGGAATAACTATTAAAACTTTTATCACAATAAAATCAACTTAAAAAATTAATGTTGATACAATAATAATTAAAAATCAAGTTATTTATTTAAAAATAAATTATTGAATTTTTTAAAAATTTTATTTTTGCATAAAATTCATTATATTTACTTAATGTAAAAAAGTTGGTAAAATTATGACTGTGAAGGAAGATGCTTATTTACACGAAACATTAAAGAAAGTTTTTGGGTTTGACCATTTTAAAGGTAATCAAGAAGCTATTATAAAAAATCTCCTTGCAGGCAAAGATACTTTTGTTATCATGCCCACAGGAGGAGGAAAATCAATGTGTTACCAATTACCAGCTCTTATATTACCTGGCACTGCTATTATTATTTCTCCCTTAATAGCATTAATGAAAAACCAAGTAGATTCTATAAGAAACTTTGGTACAGAAAAAGGGATAGCTCATTTTTTAAACTCTTCGTTAAGTAAAGCTGAAATTAATCAAGTAAAAAAAGATTTAAGATCTGAAAAAACTAAATTATTATATGTGGCCCCAGAATCCCTTACAAAAGAAGAAAATATAGAATTTCTAAAGGATATAAAAATTTCTTTTTATGCAATAGATGAAGCTCATTGTATATCAGAATGGGGACATGATTTTAGACCTGAATATAGAAGATTAAGGCCAATAATAGAAACAATAGGCCAACAAGTTCCTATTATAGCACTTACTGCTACTGCTACTCCTAAGGTTCAACAAGACATTCAAAAGAACCTTAATATGCTTGACGCTACAATATTTAAATCTTCTTTTAACAGACCTAATCTTTATTATGAAGTACGTCCTAAAACTAAATCTACTATAAAAGACATAATTCGTTTCATAAAATCTAACTCAGGAAAATCAGGCATTGTTTATTGCTTGAGTCGTAAACAAGTTGAAGAACTTGCAGAAACTTTTCAAGTAAATGGAATAAAAGCTCTCCCCTATCATGCAGGTTTAGATTCTGTGACACGAGTTACAAATCAAGATAAATTTTTAATGGAAGAAATTGATGTAATTGTAGCTACTATAGCTTTCGGAATGGGAATAGATAAACCTGATGTACGCTTTGTTATTCATTACGACATACCTAAAAGCCTTGAAGGTTACTATCAAGAAACGGGACGTGCTGGAAGAGATGATGGAGAAGGTATATGCATAGCTTTTTATTCTTATGATGATATACAAAAACTAGAAAAATTTATGAAAGATAAACCTGTAGCTGAGCAAGAAATTGCCAAACAGCTACTGGCAGAAACCGTTGCTTATGCTGAATCATCCGTGTGCCGCAGAAAACAATTATTACATTATTTTGGAGAAATATATAAAGAAGAAAATTGTAATAATTGCGACAATTGTTTACATCCCAAAACTAAATTCGAAGGTAAAGAATATATTTCACTTGTTCTTAAAGCCGTACTAGCAACTAAACAACAAGTAAAAGCCAAACACCTTATTAATGTTATAACAGGTAAACTTACTACGTCTGTAAAGTCTTTCAAACATAATAAACTAGATGTATTTGGTAAAGGTGCTTATAAAGATGAAAAATTTTGGAATGCTGTAATACGCCAAGCTCTAATAGGTAGATTATTAGTTAAAGATATTGAAAATTATGGAATACTAAAAATATCTAAAGAAGGAGAAGATTATCTTAAAAAACCGTACTCTTTCATGCTCGTACAAGACCATGATTATGAAAACTTTAATGAAGACGATTTCTTTAATGAAGGCTCTCCAAAAACAAGTACTGCTGACAAAACTTTATTCGCATTATTAAAAGACCTTCGTAAAGAAATATCAAGAAAAGAAAATCTGCCACCATTCGTTATCTTCCAAGACCCTTCACTCGAAGATATGGCTATACAATACCCTATTACAATGGAAGAACTACAACAATGCACGGGTGTTGGTGCAGGAAAAGCTTTAAAATATGGACAACCTTTCTTAGACCTAATAAGTAAATATGTAGAAGAAAATGAAATAATACGACCTCTCGACATGGTTGTAAAATCTGTCGTCAATAAGTCGGGCTTAAAGGTTTATATAATACAAAGTATCGACAGAAAAATATCATTAGAAGATATCGCTAATGCCAAGTCCTTAACATTTGACGAATTACTTACAGAACTCGAAAGTATAGTAGCTTCTGGAACTAAATTAGATATTAATTATTATATAGATGAATATATTGACGAATACCGCCAAGAAGAAGTATTTAATTATTTTAAAGAAGCCCAAACCGATTCTATTGAAGCTGCTTTACAAGCACTAGGAGAGGAAGAATATACAGAGGAAGAAATAAGATTATTAAGAATAAAATTTATTTCAGAATTAGGCAATTAAAATTTTTATGGAAGATTTGAATTTAAAAAATGAAACTTCAAATACTCAATTGGAGAAAAAAAAATGCACTTTTAACAATAAGCTAAATATCGTTTTTAATATAATACTATTATTAGGGCTTATAATTCTTTATATTATCTTTTTTAATGCTAATAAAACTAAAAATATTAGTACTACCTCCTATAATAGTCAAATCGCCTTTATAAATACCGACTCGCTCAAAAACAACTACTTACTTGTAAAAGAAATGAAAGATACTTTAGAAAAAAAATATATACAGATAGATAATGAAATGAAACAAAGACAAGCAGCTTTTGAATCAAAAGTAAAAGATTTTCAAAATAAAATTAATTCTAATAGTATAACTATGGAACAAGCACAAAAAATAGAACAACAACTTATGATTGAACAGCAAACTTTAATTGATTTAAAAGAACAATACACTAATACACTTGCTGAACAAGAATACCAGATGAATCAAAGATTTATTGATAGTGTTACAAACTTCCTTCAAAGATATAATAAAAATAAATCATTCGATTATATACTTGGATACACAAAAGGTGGTGGTATTTTATTCGCTAATGAAAAAAATGATATAACTTACTTAGTCATCGAAGGACTTAATAAAGAATATAAAAATATTAAGAAATAAGACCACAATGATTATTAATAATGTAATAAAAATCCACAAAATATTATTAACTTTTCTGATTATAGGTATAACTGTATCTTGTAAAACTGATATAAAAGAGATTATTGAAGAAAAATATCCTGATGATTCTCCTAAATTAATACGATTTTATAAAGAAAAAAATGGTGAAAAAGAAATAGTTAAAGAAATTTCATTTTATCCTAATCATAACAAAAAAATAGAAGGTGAATATAAAAATAATAAACGACACGGGAAATGGACAGCATGGTTTGAAGATGGCAAAATACAAAGTGAAGGTTATTTTAAAAATGGTTTAAATCACGGCTCACGTAAGGTTTACTACGAAAATGGAAACAAAAGATATGAAGGTAAATATGAAAATGGTAAATATATTGGAAAATGGAAATTTTACTCTCCTGATGGTAATTTAATTAATGAAATAAATTTTGATAAATAAAAATTTTATTTGCTTATATTGATAATCATATAAATAGGGAAATGATCTGAAAAACCTCCTATATATTTTAATCCTTCATAAGTAGGCAAAGGTATTTTTTCATTAGTAGATTTATATTTTTGAGTAATCCATCCAGGGTTAAAAACCATAGCTTTATTATTTTTAACATAAAGTGTATGTTTTTTTTGCAGCAAAGCTCCCGAAACAATAAATTGATCTAAAACATTCCATTCTCCTTTATAAAAATGAGTGCCTTTGTTATCTTTCTTTAATGAAAACATCAAATTATATAATTTATCAGAAGTAGGTGTATTTACAAAATATTCTGACTTAAGATAATATTTCAGGCTAATATTTTCTGGTTCATCATTATAATCGCCCATACTAATAATATTAGCATTAGGATTTATTTTAAAAATTGAATCAATAGTTTGTTTTAAAGTTATTGCAAAACGTATTCGTTTGGGCTCAGTTTCTTTAATGCCCCCTGCCCTAGATTTCCAATGATTAACAAAAATATGTAAAGTATCTCGTTTAGTAACTAGTCCTTTTACATACATTATTTCTCTACCTTTTTGTTTCTTATTTATTGAATCATAATATACAGGTATAGCTGAATAACTAATAATTTTAAAAATATCAGGTTTATATAACAAAGCCACATCAATACCACGAGGGTCTGAACTATTATAATGAATTATATTATAATTACCTTTACTTAAAGGACTATACTTAATAAAATCTTCGAGTACATTATAATTTTCGATTTCACTAAGCCCTATAATATCAGGCAATTTAATACTATCGATAGCAACAAGCACTTTACTTAAGTTTTGTATTTTTTTGAAATACTTATCTCCCGTCCATTGTTTTTTACCATATGGTAAAAATTCTTCATCTTTTATTTTTTCATCATTTATTGTATCAAAAAAATTCTCACAATTATAAAACACAATAGTAATATGATTTTGGCCAATGTTTTCTTTGTTATTTTGAGCACTAAGGCATAAAATAAAATTAGCAATTGCAAAAACAACAATAAATAAACGTTTCATTTTAAATTATTTTTAAATTTTTCTATAATTCTTCTATTTTTCTTAGTAGGCCGTCCTAAACCCTTAGGCCAATATTCAAATATAACTTCTTTAGCAAGTTTTAATTTATTATATTCATCATCCGGCGTTAAGTCATCATAAAACTTAATCGCACTTGCAGCATTTACTCTTGAACTTAAAAAATCTTTAACAAAGATGGTTTTAGTATAATAATTGTATTTTATTTGAATTATATCACCTGCTTTAAGTATTCTAGAAGCTTTAGCTACAGTTCCATTGACTATAATTTTACCATTTTTACAAGCTTCTGTTGCAAGTGTTCGAGTTTTAAACATTCTAACTGACCACAGCCATTTATCAATTCTATTTACTAATTGCTCTGACATTAAATATTATTTCTTTCTAAAATAAATTTCTATTGGAACTCCTGAAAAATTAAAATTTTCGCGAATTTTATTTTCAATAAATCTTTTATAAGCATCAGGAATATATTGTGGCAAGTTACAAAAAAAGCCAAAAGCAGGGAAAGAAGTAGGAAGCTGAGTAATATATTTTATTTTAATTTTTTTACCTTTTACCATAGGAGGTGGTGTTTCTTCAATTATAGGAAGAAATATTTCATTTAATTTATGAGTTGATATTCGCAAATTCTTGTTTTTAAAAACTTCCATTGCAATTTGTAAAGATTTAAAAACTCTTTGTTTGTTTATAACAGAAGTAAAAACTATAGGGACATCTGAAAAAGGCTCAAGCTTTGATTTTATCATAGATTCGTATTCTTTCAAGGTATTATTAGTTTTTTTAATAAGATCCCATTTATTAACTATTATAACTACACCTTTGCGATTATTTTCAATAATACGAAATATGTTCATATCCTGCGATTCAAATCCTTGACACGCATCGATCATTAATAAACAAACATCACTATTTTCTATAGCTCTTATAGATCTCAAAATTGAATAAAATTCTATATTTTCATATATTTTACCTTTTTTTCTAAGCCCAGCAGTATCTACTAATAAAAATTCTAATCCATATAATTTATAAGGAGTATAAATAGAATCTCTTGTTGTACCAGGTATAGGAGTTACAATATGTCTTTCTTCACCTAATACACAATTTATAAAAGAAGACTTGCCAACATTAGGGCGCCCAACAATTGTAAATTTAGGTAATTCAGATGTTTTTAACTCTAATGGTATTTTTTTTAAGCCAGCTACTAAATCATCTAAAAGATCACCCGTTCCACTTCCATTAATAGAAGATATACAATATAATGGTTCTATTCCTATCTTATAAAAATCAGATGCTAACCCTAAATATGCAGGATTATCAACTTTATTAACTACTAATAACACTCTCTTATTTGTATGTCTTAACATTTCAGCCACATCTTCATCTAAGGGAGTAATACCTTCGGTTCCATCAACCATAAAAATTATAGCATCAGCTTCATCGATTGCAAAGGCAACCTGTTTACGTATTTCTTCTTCGAAAATATCATCTGAGCCACAAACCCAACCTCCAGTATCTATCACAGAAAATTCTACGCCATTCCAATTAGATATGCCATAATGCCTATCACGTGTAACACCACTTTTAACATCAACTATAGCTAGTCTTTCCCCGATAAGTCTATTAAAAAATGTAGATTTCCCTACATTAGGTCTTCCGACAATTGCAACTATATTACGCATCTATAATCTATTACATTGCAAAAGTAAGCAATTATTTAATAAAATAAACTCAATTAAATTATTATCAGTACAATAATAAAATTACTTCATCATTTCAAGCATAGCTCTTATAGTATTTTCAGCTCCTGTTGCAATATCTTTTATTGAAGAAGCTAACATATAACACGGTGAAGTTACTATTTTATTTTCTGTATCTACTACAACATCAACTTTATTAGCATTTTTGTGAAAAGCTCCCATTGATAGTATATGGGCTGCTGTATTATCATCACTGCCAATAGTTACAGTTACTTTGTTTATGATTTTAGCAACAATAACAGGAGCAATACATAATGCTCCTATAGGCTTACCTTCTTTATAAGTATCCAATATAGCTTTCTCTAATTCAGGTATAACAGTCATTTGTGAATGTTTAAAAGCATAATTACTTAAGTTTTTAGCTGCTCCAAAACCTCCTGGCAAAACTAAACCATCATAATTAGAAGCCTTATAATCTTTCAAAGGTTTTATTTTGCCTCTTGCTATCCTTGCAGATTCTATTAATACATTTCTCGTTTCATTCATTACTTCTCCAGTCAAATGATTAATAACATGATATTGATTAATATCAGGGGCAAAAATTTCGTATGAAGCACCTAATTTATCTATTGCTAATAATGTCATAACAGCTTCATGTATTTCACTACCGTCGTAAACACCACAACCTGAAAGTATAACTGCTATTTTTTTCATATTACAATAATTTTTAAAATTTAACCTTATTTAATTATTAAATATACATAAATTTGTTCATCATTTTATATTCAAATATATAATACTTATTATATTTAAACAATATTGATTAAGCTTGTTAAAGTATAAAACAAATCTTATTTTAAAATTACTATTAATATTAAGTATTATCTTTTTACAAAATAAGACTTTCCCCCAAAACTTATTGCCTAATGGTAGTTTTGATAGCTTGTATAATAACAAAAACTCTATATTCCCATGGATAAAAATTAATACAATCGATTTTTTTCTCGAAACAGAACAATTAAGCATAATTAAGATAAATAATAAGTTAGATAAAAACTTTACCATAAGAAAAGCTCACAGTTATCCTGCTTATATTGGAATGAGAATTAAACAAGATTATCGCGAATTTATTCAACTTAAATTACCATCACCATTAATCAAAAACCATCGTTACCACTTCGAAATGTATGTATCGCCATCAAAATATTGTAAATATTATGTGCAATCTTTAGGAGTATCATTTTATGAAAAAAAACTTGCCTATGCTTTCGATAATATCGTAAGCAAATTTCAACCTCAAATTATCTTTTATAACAAAAGAGGTCTTGGTCATAATAGCCCAAATGATGAATGGTTAAAAGTGTCGGCTGAATATATAGCCAAAGGTGGCGAAAAATATATTACAATAGGTAATTTTTCAAATAAAAAAAGAATCATACCTAAATCTATAATTTCAAAATTTTTTAAAAAAGAAGCTTACATTTATATTGACGATTTGTATTTAGCTGATCTTGATGTATCTTTTGACGAAAAAATAAATTATACAACTAACCAAATAAAAGATTCTACATATTATTATGATAACTATAATATAGATTCACTTCAAAATAACAACTACATAATTTTTAAAAATATTTTCTTTTCTCATAACAGTGCTAAATTACTACCCGAATCGTACCACAAATTGCAATTATTACTTCAATATCTTAACGAAAATCCTGATTTATCAATAGAAATTATAGGGCATACAGACAATACAGGTAACAAGCAATATAACAAAAAATTAAGTTATTTAAGAGCAAAATCTGTATATAATTTCTTAATTTCAAATAATATAGATAAAAATAGATTAAAATATTATGGGAAAGGCGATACTGAACCTATTACAACAGATAATACTAATGAAAGTAGGAGTTTAAATAGAAGAGTTGAAATAAAAATTGTTAATTAGTAATTTAAATAAATTAAATAAATATTTAATTTCTTATTTTAACAAGTTTATTACTTTTGAAAACTTTTTTAAAATTACCTAATAAATTTAATTTATAATGAAAAAAAGTTTTGACCCTATTGAAAATTATAATAAAACCAAACAAAAAATAGGATATTTACCTAGAAAAGAAGCTACTCAAGAAGATTATAATCGTATCGGGTTTGTTTCTGGCTTAGAAGTGCATCAGCAACTTAAAACTAAAGAAAAACTCTTTTGTCATTGTCCTGCTGGTTTATATCATTCTGATAATATTTACGATGCTGAAATTATAAGGCATATGCGACCAACACTCAGTGAACTAGGCGAATATGATGGAACAGCTCTTATGGAATTTAAAACCCGTAAAGAAATTATTTACAGAATTAAAAACGAAACCACTTGTACATACGAAATTGATGACACTCCACCATTCCCTATTAACAAAGAAGCTTTAGAAATCGCAATAGAAATTTCGTTGCTATCTAAGCTAAACATAGTAGGTGAAGTACATATCACACGAAAGCAGTATTTGGATGGCAGTATCCCTACAGGTTTCCAACGTACTGCTATTATTGGAGTAGAAGGTGAAATTTATCTTAAACACAAAAAAATAAGGCTTATGCAACTAAGCCTAGAAGAAGATTCTTGCCGTGAAATATCTGATATAGGCCATACTAGAATATATAAAACAGACCGCCTCGGAATGCCACTTATTGAAACTGTCACGTATCCTGATATGATTAATCCTAATGAAGTTATGGAAGCTTGTAATTATATAAGATTCCTTAATCGAAGCACAGGTAAAGTCAGAACAGGAATAGGTTCAGGAAGACAAGACGTTAATGTGAGTTGCCGTGGTGGCCACCGTGTCGAAATAAAAGGAGTTTCTCATACAAGTTGGATACCAGAACTAACTCATAATGAATGTTTTAGACAATGGGCCTTACTTGCTATTAAAGATTTACTTAATAAAAAATTCCCTGACTATTCTAATTGGAAAATCTCTTTTAAAGACTTGTCTCCCGAAAATTTTTCTGTTATACCAGAAATGTTTAAAGAAGCTTTTAACAAAGGAGAAAAAGTCTTTATTATTAATCTACCAGGTTTTAAAGGAATTTTATCTCATTTTACACAACCCGGACAAACCTTTGCAAATGAAATAAGTGACCGCTTAAAAGTTATTGCCTGTATCGAAAAGCCTAATATGACAAATTCAGAAGCTCTAACACCTATTATAAATGAAGAAGATTTTGAAAAAATAAGCCAATTAATTAATTCAGCACCTGATGATGCTCAAATAATAATAAGAAGTCCTCAAGATGATGTAAAAACTGCTTTAGAAACAATAGAAGAACGTTGCTTAATGGCTTTTAAAGGCGTTCCTCCTGAAACTCGAAAATCATTACCTAATGGTACAACTATATTTGAAAGGGTTTTACCAGG
>DAOTOD010000008.1:0-11452 GCA_035451165.1 Bacteroidales bacterium | reverse complement strand
TTCTATACTTCCTCCTTTTGTAAAGGCTGTATAAAAAAATAAAGGAAAAACTATCACAACAAAAACTATTGTAAACAGCCAGTATCTTCTTACATAAGTAAAAATTATTGTCTTATGTTTTTTTCTAAGTAATGATAAAATTCCAAAATACGCAGTTACTTCTGCTATAATAAATAAAAATATTATTGATATCAGCCTATAAAATAGTTCTGAATTCATTATATTTATTTATAAAAAGTTTAATAATTAATAAAGAGTATAAATTTTTCATTAAGACGTTTCTAAAAACAACATTTTATCGACTTGCAATCCTTTTAATTTTTTTAATTCACTTTCTAAATTTAACATATCTGAATAATTGCCCACAAGTTCAAGTAATATAAGTCGGCCAGTATTACGTTTAGCCATACAGCCAACATCATTAAGGCCTAAGCGAGTTCGTATAATACAACCATACATTGAAAAAATATCTTGTAATAATTGAGTATATTTAAATTCAGGTTCAATATAAATTCCTAAAATTCTTATTTCTTGCATATATAATTTAAATTTAACTATAAACTTTATAATTAAAATACTGAATTATCAAAAAGCATTTTTCGTATTCTTATACCTTCTATTTTATAGAGTTCTTTTTCTAATTTATCCCATTCTTGTTTATCACCTTTAAGTTGTAATATTATTAATCCTTCTCTACTACATTTTTCTTCTGACAATTCATGGAAACCCAACCTATATTTAATAATATTAGCATATTTAGATAAAACAGGTTGTACAAGGCTATTTTCTTTAATTCTATCAATAATTTGCAAACCTAAAATACATATTTCTTCCATATTTTCATTATCATTAATTATACAAATACTTTAAATTAAAAATATATATCTCTTTCTCCTGCTTTAATTCTTTCTAAACGTTTACGCAGTTCTTGCACATTTTGGTGTTTTGAAAGTTGGTTTATATTTTTTTCAATTATTTTCCAACCTTTATTTTTAGTGCTTTCGGGGGCATAATCCATTAAATATTCTGCTAAAGTTAAAATAGCATTAGGAGTACAATATCTTTTAATAAAACCCGGTATAGAAAATTCCATAAAATGTTCACCTGTTCTTCCTAGTCTATAACAAGCAGTACAAAAAGAAGGCAAATAGTCATTATCTAGTAATTCATCAATAATTTCATTAAGGCTCCGTGTATCGCTAACATGAAATTGTTCTCGATTTAGGTCTTGTTCTTCATTAAGGCTTTTAGAATAAGATCCCAATTCAAGTTTGGTACCGCCATCGATTTGAGAGACCCCAAATTGCATAACTTCTTTTCTTACTTGAGGATTTTCGCGCGCAGTAAGTATCATTCCAGTATAAGGTACAACAAGCCTAAGAATAGCAACTAACCTAACAAATTCATCATTTGTAGTCATATATTGACTATCGATATTAAGGCTAGCAGCATTTTTAATTCGAGGGAAAGATATGGTATGGGGCCCAACATCATAACAAGCTTCAAGGTGATTAGCATGCCTTACTAAGCCCATTACTTCATATTTCCAATCATATAATCCAAATAAAGCACCTATGCCTACATCATCAATTCCTGCTTCTTGTGCTCTATCGAGGGCTGTAAGCCGCCATTCAAAATCAGCTTTTTTACCACTATGATATTTTTTATATACAGGAGGATAATATGTTTCTTGAAATATTTGATAAGTTCCTATTTTAGCTTTTTTAATTATTCGAAAGCCTTCTATATCAAAAGGTGCTGCATTAATATTTACACGTCTTATTTCTCCATTACCCTTTTTAACACTATAAACTATATTAACTGTATGAGCAATAAATTCAGGTGAATATTGAGGATGTTCACCATAAACTAAGATTAAGCGTTTTTGTCCATTATCTTCAAGTGCTTCGACTTCATGTATAATTTCTTCATCAGATAAAGTTTTTCTGATAGCTTCTTTATTTGAAACTCTAAAACCACAGTATTTACAATTATTTGAACAATAATTACCTATGTATAAAGGAGCAAAAAGCACAATCCTATTACCATAAATTTTTTCTTTGAGTGTTTTAGCGCCTTCTTTAATTTCTTCAATAAGATCAGGTTTATCAGCATTTAGGAGAACAGCTGTTTCTTCAAGAGTAAGTCTATTTTTATCTAAAGATTTAGCTATTACTTCTCTTACTCTAATAGGATCTGATTTAGTATTATTAATAAAATACCATATTTCATCAGGATCTATAAAAGGTGTCATCCTTTTATCTGGAATTCTGCATTTTTCAGGCTTAAATATCATAATAAATTATAATATATAACAAAACTAACAATCATGAAATTATAAAAACAATATAATAACAAACATTATATTAATAATATTCAAAGGTACATTAAATTTTTGAATTATACTTAAACATAATAAAAATAAGGTAAGAAGATGATACATTAAAAATTTTTATTAGTTATTCTTAAAAAGTTATTTTTTATTAAGCTCTTAAATAAAAAAATCTGCAAAAATGTATTAACTTTGCAAAATTAAAAAGTCTATTTTTTTGAGCTTAAAGTTTTGATTATTATGAAGTTATCTGATTATCGATTTAATTTACCGGAAGAATTAATTGCTCGTCATCCAGCTCCCGAACGCGATAAATGCCGATTAATGGTATTGCATCGCAAAACTCAACAAATTGAACATAAGATATTTTCTGATATCTTAAATTATTTTGACGATGGAGATGTGATGATAATCAATAATACTAAAGTATTTCCCGCCTTATTGTATGGAACTAAAGAAAAAACGGGGGCTAAAATAGAGGTTTTCCTTTTACGTGAGCTTAACAGAGAAGCTCGCCTATGGGATGTATTAGTTGATCCTGCAAGAAAAATAAGAATAGGTAACAAACTATATTTCGGAGAAAACGATGCACTTGTGGCCGAAGTTATTGATAATACAACATCAAGAGGTCGTACATTAAGATTTCTATATGATGGTTCTTATGAAGAATTTAAAAAAACTATTCAAAAATTAGGGAAGCCTCCTATACCAAAGATTATAAAACGGCCTATAGAAAAAGAAGATAGTGAAAGATATCAAACTATATATGCTAAACATGAAGGGGCAGTAGTTGCTCCTACTGCAGGGATGCATTTTAGCAGGGAATTAATGAAACGTTTAGAATTAAAAGGTGTTACTTTTGCTGAAATTACATTACATGCCGGATTAGGTAATTTTAGAACTGTTGAAGTAGAGGACCTAACCAAACATAAAATGGATTCTGAACAAGTTATCATTGAAGCTAAAGCTGCTGAAATAGTAAATAAAGCTAAAGAAAATAAAAAAAATGTATGTGCTGTAGGTACTACAACTTTAAGAGCTATTGAATCTTCTGTTTCTATATCAGGTATGCTTAAGCCTTTTAATGGGTGGACAAATAAATTTATTTTCCCTCCTTATGATTTTTCTATACCTAATAGTCTTATAACAAATTTTCATTTACCAATGTCAACTATGCTAATTATGGTAGCTGCCTTTGTTGATTTTGAATTTCTTATGAAAGCCTATGAAGAAGCTATTAAAGAAAAATACAAATTTTTTACTTATGGTGATGCTATGTTAATTTTATAATTTTTTATAAAAACCATTGAAAAGAAGACTAATAATTGTTGCTGGTGGTGAAGGTATAAGAATGGGGCAAAAAATTCCCAAACAATTTATTGAAATTGGCGGTAAGCCCATTATAATTTGGACAATGTTACTTTTTTATAAATGTAATATTAGTTATCCATATATATTAGTACTTCCTGAAACTTATTTTGATTACTGGAACGAGTTATGTAAAAAATATACCTTTACACTACCTCATAAATTAGTTAAAGGTGGCAAAACAAGATTTCACTCTGTTTATAATGGATTACAGGAAATACAAGATGAATGTCTTGTTGCTATACACGATGGTGTAAGACCATTTGTTTCTATAAACGTTATTGAAAACGCCTTTACAATCGCACAAATAAAAGGTAATTGTATTCCTTCACAAAAACTAAAAGACTCTGTAAGAAAAATAAATAATAATAACAACAAATCTTTTTCAAGATATTCTATAAGAAGCATTCAAACTCCTCAAGTATTTAATTCAAAGATTATAAAAAAAGCATATGATCAACAATATTCAATTGATTTTACTGACGATGCTAGTGTGGTCGAAAAAGCTGGTTATAAAATTAACCTTATCGAAGGTAATGAAGAAAATATTAAAATTACTACTCCTTCTGACTTAATAATAGCAGAAGCTTTTATTAAATATTTCCCTTTTTAATTAAAAATCATATACTCCTACCCTTCCATTTAACTTTGACAAACAAACTCAATAAAGGTACAATTGTCACATAAAACGGATAAATAATTTGTAAAGGCAAAACTAACAAAATAAGGCGAGTCGAATTAAAAAAAACTAATCCTTCATATATTAACGCACTATCAACAATTAATTTTACAATAAAAGCTGATACTAATAAAGTTATATATTTTAATGAAAATAAAGATAATACTATATACAATATAATCGAAGCATTAGCTAAAAACACTAAAAAACTAATAAATATTTGAAAAAAGTCTTTATAAGTTATTGCTTTTGATGACCATCTTATACGCTGACTTAAAAAACTTATAAAATTAGGCAATGGTTTAGTATAAACTATTGTATCGTAATTTTTAATAAAATGAATTTTTTTGTGACCAAATTTTTTTGTAAATGCTACCATTAAAAATATATCATCTCCCGATAATAGGTGTTTTGAAGGAATTTTATCCACAATTTCAGAATAAGCCGACTTTGTAAACGCTATATTAGCAGCGTTTGACATAAGCGGGCAGCCCATAATTATAGAAGCTGCACCTGATATTACAAGACTTGTAAATTCTAATGATTGTATTTTACTCCATAATGTATTATCATATACAATTTTAACTGGAGCCGATATAAATAAAGCATCATTATTTTTTAAATAAGATATTATAGATATGATCCACTTTTCATTAAAAATACAATCAGCATCAGTTAAAATTATTATATCACCTTTAGCTTGTTTTATTGCCCTTTCTTGAGCTTGTTTTTTTGAGCCGTATATATAACCATTATTGCTATCATCTGGTTGTATAATCTTAATATCTATTAAGGAGTTTTCGTTAGTACTAATAATTTTTTTGATTTGTGTTATTGTATTATCAGAAGAATAATCATCACTTATTAATATTTCTATTTTATTGCTATACAATTTTTGTTTAAGTAACGAATTAAGACAATCATTAATATTTTTTTCTTCGTTTCTAACTGTAATAACAACAGATGCTACTATTGATTTTATCTCGTTTTCATTACAATTTACATTATCAAAATTAATAATATCTAATGGCTTATTTATCCAATATATGTATAATAAAACAATAAATAAAGAATAACTTATAACAATAAAAAAAGGTACATAATTTAGAAATTGCATATTGATTAATACTTTTACTTTCTTCGATTAATACTTAAAAGAGGATAAAAGAATGAACCTATAATAGCAGGAATAAAAATATTAATGAGCCATAATAACGTTGTTGCTAATAATAAATTAATATGCCATTCTCCTTGGGTTAAGCCATATAAGCTAATAATATAAATAGATACAGAACATCTAACACCTATTTCGCTTAAGGCAAAAGTAGGAATAATTGTTATAAACAAAAAATAAATTGGGATTATTATAATACTTTCAGTTAAGTTCATATTTATTGAAAACACTTTCATGATTAAAATAAATTGTATTCCAAACACTATATATCGCAATAAACTATATAAAAGTAAATTACTTAATTTTCTTCTAGAAAAAGTTTTAAATACATTTATTTGCATAATAAATTTTTCCTTATTCTGTAACCATTTCCATCTAGATAATTTAGATAATAAAGCTATATTATAATAAAGGT
Source organism: Bacteroidales bacterium (assembly GCA_035451165.1). GTDB lineage: Bacteria > Bacteroidota > Bacteroidia > Bacteroidales > JAKIYJ01 > JAKIYJ01. The sequence continues at coordinate 5,484 of DAOTOD010000008.1, read as the reverse complement.
ATAACAATATTGCACAAATTATTAAAGAAAATAAAATCATATATATATGTATATTATATTTTGAAATTATTTTTAAAATAAAAAAAGGCAAGGCTAATAGGCCCGTTATAATAGTGACAAGTAATTGAGCTATTGAATTCACAGTACTTATAAAAGTAGCTTCCCATATTTTACTTTTTTTAAGAAATAATACTCTTCCTACAATTTCCCCCACACGATTAGGAGTAAATATACCTATAGCCACACTTGAAAATATAGTTTGTAAAGCTTTATTATAAGTTACTTTTTCCAACTCATTAACAGCATACTTCCATTTATATGCTTCTATTCCCCAATTTATTAGCATTAATAATAAAACGACCACAAAATATAAATTAAAGTAATTTATTTCACGAATTCCCGATAATATTATATCTATATTTTTCTTATAAAATATTTCATAATATAAATATAAATAAGTTAATATGAAAAATATTATTTTGAGCAGCAAGTCAATTCTTTTAAGTATTTTTGTTTTATCAGTCATTTCAATTCAAATTATGTCAAAAGATAGAATAATATTAGGCATAGATCCTGGGACTAATATAATGGGATATGGTATTATAATTGAAAAAAATAACAGCATTGAACTTATGTTAATGGATGTTCTTATTTTAACAAAGATAAAAGTTCAGGCATTAAAGCTAAAAAAAATATTTGAAAGTACATTATTTTTAATTGATAATTATAAACCTGATGAATTATCTATTGAAGCTCCGTTTTTTGGTAAAAATGTTCAATCAATGTTAAAGTTAGGCAGAGCACAAGGTGTTGCTATGGCTGCGGCTTTATATAGAGAGATCCCTATATTTGAATATTCACCAAGAAAAATTAAACAAAGTGTAACTGGTAGGGGGAATGCATCAAAAGAACAACTAGCAGCAATGATTACCAATATATTTAATTTTAAAATAAAAACAAAATATTTAGATGCTAGCGATGCCGTAGCTGTGGCATTATGCCATTACTTTCAATCGACAAATAATTCAAAAAAAAATAATTACAACAGTTGGAAATCTTATTTAACTAAAAATCCTAATAGAATCATTTAGTAATCGGGTCACATAACAATAGCCTCTGAGATAAGGTTTGCTATTTTAATAAATTCATCATGCGTTAATTTTAGTTTTTCTTTTTGAAAATTAATTTCAAATCCTGTATTTAAAGGAATAAGGTGTATATGAGCATGAGGTATTTCAAGACCTACTACTGCTAAGCCTACTTTTCTACATTCAATAACTTTTTGAATACCAAGTGCGACATATTTAGCAAAAACAAAAAAATCTTTGTACAATTTATCTTCTATGTTAAAAATATAATCAATTTCTTTTTTAGGAATTACTATAGTATGACCTTTTTCTAACGGATTAATATCAAGGAATGCTAAAAAATCATTATTTTCAGCTACCTTATAACATGGGATTTCTTGTTTAACTATCTTAGAAAAGATACTATCAACCATATATATAATTATTTATATAATATTTCAATTATTTCAAAAGGTATGACACCGGCAGGAGCATTAACTTCAACTTTATCTCCAGGTTTTTTACCTAAAAGGGCTTGAGCAATGGGTGAAGAAACTGATAATTTTCCACTTTTAATATCTGCTTCGCTTTCAGGCACAATCGTATATGTCATTTCTTTAAATGACTTTAGATTTTTTATTCTAACAGTACTTAACAAAGAGACTTTAGAAGTATCTATTTTAGAAGCATCTATAACTCTCGCATTAAGAATTATTTCTTGTAATTTAGCTATTTTTAGTTCAAGCATACCTTGAGCATCTTTAGCTGCTGCATATTCTGCATTTTCAGATAAATCGCCTTTATCTCTGGCTTCTGCAATTAATTTTGAAATAGCTGGTCTTTCAACTGTTATTAAATAATTCAATTCATCTTTTAATTTTTGTAGGCCCTCTTGAGTATAATATTTAATTTTTGACATAATTTCATTATTTAAAAAATACATTCTTAAAAGAGAAAAAGACCCTTTCATTTTTAGGGTCTATTTCGGAAATATAAAAATTAATCTTTTAATTATAAGTAAATTCTAGCTCCTATACTATGAGTACCTGAAAAAGGATTTGTAGCACGATAAGAATAATCTAAAGAAAAAGATGAGCCTTTTTCTTTATTTAAAGGCACTTCTATAGTAAAGCCAGCAGATAATCCTGTGAATACAGTAGTTCTCTCACTAGATTTTAATATCCCTTTTTCATAAGTATAACCTGCTCTTAACATAGCTTTCTTTTTAAAGCTATATTCAGCTCCCAAAGAATATTGGTCTTTAGTAAAAGAATTAGATGTAAAATTAGCTGCAGCTGTTAGTAAATGGTCTTGATTTTTAGATAAAGTAAAATCATAAGCTGCTCCTATATTTATTAATGAAGGCAGTTCAAATTCTGCTGAACGTTGTTCTACGGTTATGCTATTAGCAGCTCCTGGCAAATAAGCTCTTATTGACAAGCCATCTCCACTATATTTCATTCGTGGGCCTACATTTTTGAGAGATATCCCAAATTTAATATTTTCTTTTATGCCTGTTACATATTGTATACCTGCATCTATAGCAACACCTCTAGCTGAATTATCAGCAATTTGTTCTGAAATAATTTTCAAATTAGCTCCACCGTAAATACTGTTTGAAAAAGCTTTTGCATAAGATATACCTATGTTTAAATAGCTAGGAGAAAATTTACCTATACCTCCTTCTGGCAAATCAACAGTTGTAATATCAATATCGCCAAAATTCATTGACATTACACTTATTCCCAGTACTCCTGTTTCACTAATTCTTTGTGTTAAACCAAACGCATTAATATTTATACCAGATCCTTTTAGCCATATAGTATGAGAAAAAATAATTTCTGTTTTTGCTGTAAATGAAGTACCTGCTACATTAAGGAACTGAGCTTCTAAACCATGTATAGTAGCACTATTAGCTGTCCCCCATCCAGAACTTCTTGCCCAGGGGTTAATAAGAAGCTCTGTAGCTCCAGCCTGCCCTGATCTATCTTCATTACCTCCATAAATGGAAGTAACTACTAATACAGAAGCAAAATAAGTTGCAACAATAGCCACTCTGAAAAATAATTTCTTCATTATTAACATATTTTTCATTTTTATTAATTAAGTTAAATTAAAACGAGTTAAGGTCAATAGGTCTCAATGAACCAAACCATTTGATAGTTCGCTCACCAACACCATCAACTTTAACATGTATAAGATACAAGCCTCCAGATATAGGTATGCCTGCATAATTTTTTAAGTCCCAATCTATAGAAGTTTTGCTTTCGTCTTTAGTAAATTGTCTAATTAAAGTACCACTTACATTATAAATTGTCACTGTACATTTATCAGGTAAATTAGTAATTTTAATTCTATTATCTAACTGATTAGTTTCATAAGCTGAATAAGCATAATAAGGGTTAGGAACAACATTAATAAGGTCTAATGCTGATTTAGCTGTAGCGAGATCATTCCTTTTGGTAGCTAAGTCTGAAGTATTAAAAGTATACATTGGATAATTGTCATTAAGTGGTGAAGTTGAAGCAAAAGCAGAAGTAGAATAATATCTCGCATAAGGTTTAGCAACTCTAATTCTAATAGTTACTTCTGTTGGGATATTGTGAGGATCTTTAAAGCTATAACCATAAGCAAGCATAGGTATGCCTGCCCACATAATATCTTTAAATACATTACGATCATTTATAGGTCCATCAAAAACAGATTTAATCCAGACGCCTTCGTCATAAGCAGGGCAATCTTCTGGACCATCACCATTATGTCCTAAAATGTAAACATAATGTTGACCTCCCCATAGAATTTGGCCCATATCAGTAACATAATTATTAGTAGGGTTCCATATCATATCACGGCCATTTTCTCCCACTAACCAAGAATTTTCACCAAACATAATATTAAGACGTTCACCTGTTTCAACATTAATAGCATATCCTGGGAACCATCCCATTCCCGTAGTTCCTGAACCATCAGGTTGCCCATATTTATTAACAGACAATGCACCTCGTGGAGTAAATCTATCTTTTTGTCCTTCACTTAATAATTTTTCATCACACATTTCAAGCACCACACATCTTGTCCATTTTGAATCATCAGGTGTAATAACTATATCAACACTTGCAAGATTTTCCATTTTATTTAAAGCAGTTAGTGAAACATTTGCCCATGCAGGTCCATATTCATATTTTGAGCACAATCTATAAGGGGCCCATGTTCCATTCAGTATTTTTTCATAATCTTCATTATCATCAATACCAAGATAATCATCTTCTTGAGAATTTGCAGCATTAGTAGCAGTACCTGAGCGTATCCAATTCCATGGGCCTGGCCCATCTATATCAGGAACCCCTGTAAGCCATCTTTTAGAACTATCAGCAAAAATCATTGTTGCACCAAGATAACCATTATGAATTGCATTTGCCGAACCAGGTTTTTCAACCTGTTGAATAGTTATAGAAATTCCTAAATCGAGAAATAATTGTTCATTTGCTACTTTAATAGTTTTATCTGATGGGTAAGTTGCTCCTGTTAAATTATCAATAAGCGTCCACCTAGCAGTATCTATTTTATTGTTAACTACATCAAATTTTACAGTATAATCAGCATCTTTAACGTTAAGAGGATCAATAACTTTGACATTTATAGGACCTGCAGAATTTTCATAAATAGGATTAGCTGCTTTATAAGGAGGGCCTGACATAATTTCATTTATAGATTCTTTGCTCATAATCAAAAATATTCCGCCATTACCTTGACCTTCTATTCTTTTTATTTTAGGACCATCTCCATAAACACTATTTTGTACGGTACCATTACTTTCAGGTTTAGGAATATGAGGTATAGCTGTAACAAAATTAATAGGGCCAGTAGGGCTTTTACGTCCTGCAAGATAAGGTTTTTTCTGTCCCCATAAACCAATTATTCCCGGTATTTGAGACCCAGGATCTTCAGAATAAGTCATATAATTATTATATGCATAGGCAATAGCAATATAATAATATTTTTTATGATTTACTAAACGAGTATTCCCTGTAGCAAATTTATCTTCAAGAATTCTGAAAGAATGTACTATTCCTTTATCTTCTCCATTAACCATTTCTACAGGAACATTAGCTCCTAATGCTTCAGAATAATTATAATTTATTATTCTAGAGATGCCATTTTTTATATCACATTGTGCTACTAATCTTGCTTTATCAGGGTCTTGTAAATCGGCAATAGAAACAGTTTCATCTTTAAGTTGGAATATTTGATAACCTTCAAATCTATATATAGAATCATAGCGATTACTACCTACTAAGGAATCAGGAGATACGATAGCAGGGTCATATTCTTGATAATTTTCATTATAATTATTTGAAGATTTTCTATTACTAATGTAGAGAATTAGTTCTCTATCTAATTCTTGAATTGTTAAATC
>DAOTOD010000007.1:0-11953 GCA_035451165.1 Bacteroidales bacterium | reverse complement strand
TTCTAAATATCATTCTGTTATTTTCAACATCTTTAGTTATCATTCCTCCTCCTAATACTATACCTGCATCAAAAGATTTGTTTTGTAAACCAGTATCTTTAGTTATTGGAATTTCCCATAAACGTATGAATTCATCTACAATAAATGAATTAGAAAAAAAAAGCAATAGGGAAAATGTTGTAATAATGAGATATTTTTTCGTTTTTTTTGATTTTATTGAAAAATGTAGTATAAAAAGAGCAATAATTAAAAATAAAGGTGACAATAAAAAGGATAATATTTTTGAAATGAAAAAAAACATTGTTGTTATTTTTGCTGACGGCAACAAAAATAAAAAAAAGTATTTAATATAAAGAGCAATAATATTGTGTTAATTATAATAATTAAATAAAATAAAAAAGGCTGCTGTGGGGAGAAAGCAGCCTTTAAACTATGAGAATTAATTAAGTAAGAGTGTATATTTGAGTAATTGAGTAATAATCGTAAGTTTTTGAAAAATCTATTATTATTTTAATAGTACTTTTTAATAAAGACAATTTAATTTTAAAATAGTTGCTTTTAGTGTATAAAAAATAAATGTTTATTATAAAACTTATATATATGTTAACAAAAAGGAATGGTATATTTATTGATTTCTGTGATGCTTATAATATAAATTATTTAAATTATGAAGAAAATTAGTTTAATTATTAATACTTTATTTTTTACAGTATTTTGTATAATTTTTTTATTTAATTATAGTTTAGCTCAAGAAAATAATATTCAGGAAGAGACAGATATCATTCTTCTTAAAATAAAAAGTAAATTACCGCCGAATTGGCAATATATAAGAACTAATTATAGAATACATTTCATAAGAATGGATTCTATTTATATTTTGTTAGAAAATCGAATTAATGCTCCTTCTGAACCTGCCGAAAAATTAGCTGAAAGAATTCAAAAGTTTGGTACTATGGGTGTAGCTAAAATAATTTATCGTTATGAACCTAAGTGGACAAAAGAAGCTATTGAAAAAGTGAAGAAAAATAATGCATATATTTTGGAGCAAATACAAAATTTGCCCCAAAAATACAATATACAACATCTTTATGATAAAAGCTTAAGTACAAAGAATAAAAACATTTATGTCCCTACTAATGAAAAGGAGGCTGAAACTATTAAAAAATTTGAAAAGGAGTATAATGAATTAAACTCTAAATTAATAGAAGTACCTTTTATTCATACGCAAAAGTATAGTTTATTTCTTGAAAATATTGAAGGTTGCAACGATGAAAATCATGTTGTATATCCTCAAGAAGCATCTTTGGAAGTGTATAGTATATTGGTTTTAATCAGAGAACTTTGTGATAGTAATTAAACGGTAACTTTATTTACAGCTTCTGCAATATCTATTACTTCGTTATCAGTAAATCTACTGAAGGTTTTTTTACATAATGGGCATGCGGTAATTATTTTATCTTGATCAGATAAATTTAGTTTATTTATAACATCTAAGGTAATTTTATCACGTTGTTTATCATGCATTTGTGTGTTAGATAAACTACCACCACAGCAAAGAGAATTATTAAGTTCGAAAGAAGTTTTTTTAATGTTACCTATTGAATTTACTACTTTATAAGGTTCTTCGTATATGTTAAGTCCTCTACCTAGTTCACATGGGGAATGGTAAATTAATGAGTTGAACTTTTGAGATTCTGATATTTTAAGTTTATTTTCATTTATAAGTTTATTAATGAATTGAGAATGATGTAAAATAGTAATGTTTAAATTGTAATCTTCTTTAAATACTTTTAAACATATCGGGCAAGATGTTACAAGTATTTCAGCTTCAGAATTAATAATTAAATTTTTTGTAAATGATATTAATTTTTCAGCCGCTATAAAATTACCTGATAGTTTTAATGGTCTTCCACAACATGCTCCTCCATTTTTATCAATGAATACCCAGTCAATAGAAGCTTTAGTAAAAATGTTTTGCATTGAAATGATAATTTTGGGCGTTAGGTGTGTCATACATCCTGCAAAATAAGCAACTTTGGCTTTATTAACTTTTATATCAGGTAAATAAGAATAATTAAATGTATTGTCATAATTATTTATTTTATTTCTTACCGCTAAACGTATATTGTTTATGTTTATTCCGACTGGGCAACTTTCTTCACATCTACCACATAGTAAACAACTGAAAGTTTGATTTTCATTTGGATAGGAGTATCTTAAGTTTCTTAAAAAATAAGATGGTACAACTTCGGTATTTTCTGTAACAAAATTTATCTGGCATTTATCAATGCATATACCGCATCTTGAGCATGAATCAATTTCTAATTTAGCAAACCCATTTAGTTGATTGTATGAATTAATGCCAAATTTTCTATATAATATTAAAATGACTTCTGCAGGGATGTGTAAATATCGAGAAAAAGGTAAAGTAAAAAAGAAAATTCCTAAAGCTAATGAATATATCCACCATGAAATATAAGCAGGTAAAGTTAAATCAAATACACTAGCGGCATATTGTCCTATAGTTCCAGTTATAAAGCCTCCTGATTTATTTATTCCTGCAGTAAAAGATTCTGCAAATAAGCGAAAAGGGAAAATAAGCCATAAAGAATACAAAGCTAATTTGTCTCCTAACCTTAACTTTGTAGTCTTTTTCATTTTGAATAAGCTAGGGAAGAAACGTTTTAGATTAGCTAACAAAATACCAGTTAAAACGATCAATAGAAAAAAATCCATTAAGAAGGCGTATATATTATAAAAAGGTATTCCTGTTTTATCGTGTACAAAGAAGTCGAAAAAAATAGGTATCCAAAATGGATTTATTTCAGTTCCTGAATATATTCTTGATTCTAAATTACCTATAAGTATAAGCATAAACCAACCAAAGGCAATGCTTGCATGCATAAAACCTAAAATAGTATTTTGTTTAAAAATTTTACGATGTAATAAACTTTCTAAAATTATTTCTTTAATTGCTAAAAAAAAGTTAATGCTAAAAAAACCTTTTATGATTTTTATTTTTTCATTATGAGATAAAGCCTTAGTCCATTTTATTAATTTAACAATAAAAGCAATCAATATAAATATAAAACCTACTGCAAAAGGAATAACAAAAGGGTCATAAGTTTTTTGCATAACTAAAATAGATTCAAAGGTTAAAATAATTAATAGTTTTTTTGATAGCTAAAATTACATTTCTTGTATTTACTCCTCTTGGACATACTAATGAACATTTACCACAGAGCATACATTTATTTATTTCTTCTTTTATGTTATTTTCACCTCTTCTGAGCATTGTGATTAATTTTCGTAAGTTAAAATTAGTAAATTGTGTAGCTGTGCAGGTTGCAGTGCAAGTGCCACAAGAAATGCAAGTTTTTAGAGTAGGCTCAAGCGAATCTACATATTTTATAATATATAGGTCGTTATTATCAAAATTAATTTGTCTATCATTATGTATTTGATAACCAAAAAAATTACTCATAATTAAGTTAGTTTGCGTTGAAATATAGGGTTATTTTCTAAATATCGGGCTATAGTAGAAGCTGCTGCTCGTGCATCAGTAATGGTATTAGTTATAGTTTTAGGAGAAGTACAAGCTCCGGCAAAAAATACACCAGGAACATTAGAAATATTAGTTAAAGCATGTTGATCAGCTGTTTTATAGAAACCATTAACTCCTGTTTGCAGACCCAACATATTCCCTACCATTTTAGAACCTTCAGAAGGTACGAAACCTATCAATAAGACAAGTAAGTCCACGCTCATTTTTAATGGTCGTGCAGCTAATGTATCTTCTACTTTAATTAATATGCTACCATCTATGTTTTCGCATGCTTCTGATACTCTACCTCTTATAAAAGTTACACCATATTCTTCTTGAGCTTTTTTATACATAGCTTCGAAGTGCATACCATACATTCTCATGTCCATATAAAAGCAAAAAACATCGCATTGTGGCAATAATTCTTTAATTTCTATAGCTTGTTTTACTCCTGTTACGCAACATACTTTAGAACAATATACGTGTCCAACTTTTTCGTCTCTTGACCCAACACAATGCACAAAACCTATTTTTTTAGGAGGATCTCCTTTAGCAGTTATTATAGGCTTACCTGTTGTAAATATCTTTTCAAGGTCAGCTGAAGTAATTACATTATCATATATACCATATCCATATTCTTCTTTTTTAGTAGCATCAAAAGTATCGTAACCGGTAGTAACTAAAATAGCATCAGCTTCTATATTAATTTCTTGTTGTTGATGAGAATAATTTACAATAAAGGTATTATTATTTTTAGTAATGTTGTTTATGATAGCATTGCATTTAAGGTCAACTTTTGCTATTTTAATACCTTCCTGAAGAAAAGAAAGTATTTCTTTGCCGTAACGTAAAGTTGGGAATAGCTTTTGCCAGTTTTTAAGGTGTCCTCCTGGTTCTTGGTCTTTTTCGAGTAATATTACGTTGTGTTCCATACTTCCTAAAAAAGTAGCAGCTTCCATTCCAGCTATTCCAGCTCCTATTATAATTATAGTTTTTTTCATTATTAATAAAACTTTAAAAAATTAGGTGCTATAGGTTTATTTAAATATTCATTATTTGGGCCTAAAAATTTAGCATTTGGATTATAATCTATTCCCATTTTATCGAGTAATGGTTCTACGGGCGTTTGGTGGACTTGTAATCCTAATATCCATGGGTCGTAACCTAATACAAGTCCTGCTAATTCTTCATAAGTAAGTACAGGTATTCCTTGCCCGTTTTCTCCATATGTTTTGCCTTCCATTTCGCTGATTGCATATTGCCAGCGGTCAAAAAACATAGGACAACCTGGGCAATTAGTTAGTATAAAATCAGGTTTATAAGGTTCCATTGCTTCGAACTTTTTCTTTGAACAGGCTATAGAATAGCCTCTATTAGCTTTAACTAGATATTGTCTAAATCCAAACCCACAACAATGGCGGCGTTCAGGATAGTCTATAACTTCACCTCCCCATTCTTGAATCATTCCTGCTAGTACATATGGATATTCAGCTCCGCCAACGCCTTTGTGTGGAAACATTTTAGCATAATGGCAGCCTATATGCTCAACACCTCTAAGAGGTTTACCAGTTTTTACATTGATTAGCTTGTATTTAGCTTTAGCTGTTATTTCGTGACGGTGTTTAAAAATAACATCGCTAGCATGGGCTAAATTAGCTGGTTTTTTAAATTCACGTTTAGTAGCTTTGAATAAATGTTCTCTAACTTTTGCTTCTACTTCGGGGAATTCCTTCCATGTTTCTAATACTTCTGTATAAAGGCCAAATGAAGTTATGCATGATGGAACATAATTTTCGTACCCAGCTTCGGTCATAAGAGCAAATTGTCTTGCTATGACAGTCATAGTTGTTTCAAAAGGTACAACATCAGCGTGATAAGCTATTCCAGTACAAGTAGTATGTTGGGCACTATCGAAAATATCTTTATTAAGTTCTTTTTTAAGTATGTTAATGAAAGCTGCTTCAGAGCCTGGAAAGAAAGTTTGTCTTATGCAACTTCTTGCGTAATAATATTTATCATCAGCAATTTCTTTTTGATATTCTCGCCATATTTTTCGTTTACCTTCTTCTTTCATTTGTAATGATTTTTTTGGTTAGTGTTATAGATATGCTGAAAGTATTCATTATTAAATCCTTCTCCGAATTCTAATTTCATTTCTTCTGCTTTCAGTTTGCTATATTTTTCAATTTTTTCAAATCTTGTAATTGCGCCTGTAACTTCAAATATTTGTTTTAGTTCCTCGAGTGATTCTTTAGGAATATTGCGTAAAGCACCTGGTCCAGGTTTTTTATAGTTAGCACCTAATTTTTCCATTATTTGGGGTAAATTTTGTTTTTCCCAATCCCATATAGGACCTTGTTCGGGGAACATTTCTGTATCAACATATTCAGCAACAACGCAATATCCATAGTTTAAGGCCCATTCTCCTACAGTTCTTTTTATAGCTAATTGTTGCCTACCTTTTTCAGATTCAACAAAAAGACCAAGTTCTTGAGATAGATTTCTTAAAGCTATTATTAATAGGCCGGGTTTATTACTTCTTGGGCATCGAGTTGTACATGACATACATTCTCCACAATACCATATTGTTTCACTTTTGAGAAGTTCTAATATTTTTTCATCATCTCGGGTTTGGACCGTATTGGCTATAGTTCGAGGGTCGTAATTATAGAAGCTTGCAGCAGGACAAATCGCAGTACAAGTACCACAGTTTATACAAGCGTTCATTCCTTCCTTGAATCTAACATCTTTCATTAGTAAATCATAATAATATCCCATAATAATTATTTTTTAAATATAAAGTCTATCGAGAAAGTAGATTTTTGACAAAAGTATATATTTTTATAAAAAGAGCAAATAATTAAAAAATAATTTTTTTAATTATTTATTATAATTACAGAAATTCTTTTTTTCCCATCCATTTTAATAGTTAATGGTTTGTTAAAATGTGAATGTATGAACCATTTATATTTTTTTATATTTTTTTGTTTGTATAATATGTCCCAGTTTATGAAGCTGTCGGATATTTCGGGCTGTATTGAAAAATAGCCTAAATTCATAGCAGTAACATTATGGAAAAAATGCGAACCACTTGAAGCATCTAAAGGATAACCATCTAAACTTGTTTCTACAATAATTTTTGCATTAGATATTTGTGGCCAATTTACAGGTATTCCTATCCATTTATCTCTTGTTCCCCATCTGCCTGGGCCTATTAATACGTATTTTTTATTCTGTTGTCTCATTTCGGCGTTTAGTTGTTCAATTTCTTTTGCCATTTCATCAGTTTTACTTTTATCGAAGTTATTAATATCTACGAAAATGACGTCATTTATATCAGATATTATACCATTACCCATTGATTTATTTGCTAAAAGGAGTAATGATTCTTTATTAATGTTTTCTAAGTTAATATTATAATCATCGGCATTACCTAATAATGGTTTAATTTGCAACAAATAAAATGAAGCTATTCCTTTTTCGTCTTTTGTCAGGTCGACAGCAAATTCTATTTCGACAGTTGAGCCTAATGCTTCTTGAACTATATCAAGGACTGTTACTATTGTTTCAGAGAGAGGTATATAGTTGTATTTAAGAATATCAGCGAAATTAATAATTCTTGGTCCGGGGACAGATAATCCAGGAGTTATTCTATCGTTATCAGCATCATAAACTGATGCGCAGTGTCGCAAATTGCCGTGTTGTTCAGCTATTTCAATATCTAACTTTATTAAACTAGCGTCTTCGCCGTCTATTAAATTAGGATTTGTATTATTAAGGTCAATAGCATAAAAATAAGTTTGTGAATTACGGAATTGGTCTTTAGGAGAATTAATATCTGTATTAGGATAGTGTGGAGAGAATCTATAAGCTTTTTCGCCTTCTACCACATAAGTACCAAGCCCTATAGCTATAACTGCAAAGCCTTCTTCAGGTTTCATATGAGCAAAAGGATAATAATTATATGATTGGGCAACTCCGCTAATATGAGGATAGAAATATCCATCATAAGCATTACCTACGACTTCTTGTATAACTACAGCCATTTTTTCATCTTGTAGTTTATAGTTTATTGCTTCAATATATCCTCTGGCAACAGGTGAATAAACAGAAGCATATACAAGCTTAATAGCATCACATATTTGTTTTAATCTAACATCAAGGTCGGGGTAATTATTAGGTATAAGATAAGTTTCAAATATTCCTGCAAAAGGTTGCATTAAAGAATCTTCGAACATACCTGAAGAGCGTATAGCAAGAGGTTTATCAAAAGTTTTAAGAAGTTTTTTTAATTTTTTTACTAAACTTTCACTTAATTTTCCTTCTATAAATTTTTTTCTTATGATTTCATAATTTGTTTCGTTGGTGGAAAATTGTTTTAGCTGGTTTCGCTCTATAAAATAATCAAACTCATCAGTACCTATAATTAGTGTTCGTGGTGTTTTAATATTTATATTAGGTATGAGTTGGTGAAAATCAAAATTATATACTAAAGTGTTAATAAAAGCTAAACCTCTACCTTTTCCTCCTAGTGATCCGGGGCATAAGCTTGTTACAAACGATTCTTCTATTATTTCGGTGTCCTCAAAATTAATGACTTTCCCTTTATTTTGTTCATTTCTATGCTTTTGAATAGCGTGTATTAAGAATTCTCTTAATTCAGAAGCATTAGTAAAGTCAGTTATTTTATAAGGGCTAATAATTTTAGCTATTTGTATTTCACCTCTAGCCATAAGCCATAATGAAAAATGGTTTCTTCGAGCATGATATAATAAAGATTCATCAGGTACTGTTTTTAAGAGTTTTTCAAATTCCTTTAAGGAACGGGCAACAGCTATTTGGTGGCCTTCTGCATTTTTATATACAAAGTTACCAAAACCTAAATAATGAGTAATAAAACTTTGAATGTCTTCTAATAATGTTTGTGAATTTTTATTGATAAATGTAGCTTTTAGTTCATAAGCTTGATTAGCATAATGATTATCGGATGATTGTATTATTACTGGTAAATCTTTTATTTTATCACGTACATATTCTACTAATTTAAACCCTGCATATTCATCTACTTTACCATTTTTAGTAAATTTAACATCTGTAATTAAACACAGTAAGTGGTCTTTATAATTATGAAATATTTGTAAAGCTTCTTCGAAAGACGAAGCAAGCAAAATTTTAGGTCGAGCTCGTAATCTTAAGACTCTTAAAAACTCGTCAGCATTTACATCTTCAATAATTCTTTTTGTTTGTTCAAGTACATTACTATATAATAATGGGAGATATTTTGAATAATATACAGGAGAATCTTCAACTAATAATATTACTCTCACAAGGCCTATTTTTGTATCATTTTCAACATTAACTTTATCTTCAAGGTATTTAATCATAGCAAAAAATATCTTTGAATTACCATTCCATGTAAATATTCTGTCAATTTTAAAATTTTCTTTTGCTAGTTCAGTAAAGGGTGCAATATCATTGTTATTGTTTAATAAAGCAAAAACAGGTATATATGGAAATTCTTGTTTAATTTGTTTTCCTATTTCTAAAGGAATATATTTATCGACACCTATCATTAAAATTACTAAGTCAAAATGTTTGGAGTGCAGTTCTTGAAGAGCTTCGGTACTTGAAGAAACACCTGTAACACGAGGCATAGAAGTAAGATTAAATTGATAATAAGTTTCAAGCATGTGTTCTGTAAAGTGTCCGTCTTTTTCAATATTATATGCATCGTACAAATTTGCAATTAAAAGTATTTCTCTAACTCTAAAAGGCATCAAATCATGAAAAATATCTCGATTATAATTTTGTTTATTAAGAAATTTTTGTAAAAGCTTACGTCCTGAAAAATTTTCATTTATTTCTATTTTTTTGTTAAAGGTATCGTCAGAAGAGGGAGGAAGTTTTGTTTTTTTTAGATAAGCTTTTGCACTTATGCTGTTTATATAACCAGTAATAAGATTAGTTATGTTATCAAGCAAATATTTTTCTTCTTTTAAAAATGGTCCTTCATCGATCGTTGGTAATTCTTTTAAGTAATATACTTGAATTTTACCTTTACGTTCATCTATAGTTTCAAAATTTTGTGATAAATACCATGGAGTCTCTTTAAAATTTGGAGTTTTAAATTCATTATTATCAAAAATTATTCTAGCACAAGCGTCTCCAGGATATAACCAAGCTTTAGGCAATATTGTACATATTTTTAATAGAGTTTCTTCTATAGATTTTCCTTCTTTTAGAATTTGAGTAGTTTGGTTAATACATGCTAATTCTTTAAGACGTTCTCTATTTTCAAATATTAATTTTTCTAATACTTTATTTTCATTTAATTCATTCATATTCTGTAATTTATTTTCAAATATACTTAAAAAATCATCATAAGTAAGTGTTTTACTTAATTATATTTTACGTAATTTACGGATAATTTAATAGGTATTATAAATGATTTTGAATTATAAAATTATCAAATTTATAGATATAAATTAATTAATTTAATAAAAAAAATTAAAAATATTTGGTATATTAATAAATTTTGTTTTAATATTGTTGTTTAAAATAATATTGTTATAAAACAATTGGTATTTTAAATTTTATGTTAAACAATAAATTATAAAAAAATGAGCACAAATCAAAAACTTGAACAATTTATGGCAAAAATTATTGCCAAAAATCCTGCAGAACCTGAATTTCATCAGGCAGTTAGAGAAGTTGCTGAAACTATTTTACCTTATGTTGAAGAAAATCCCAAGTATAATGGGATATTAGAACGTATTGCAGAACCTGAACGAGTTATTATTTTTAGAGTTCCTTGGTTAGACGATAAAGGGGAATTTCAAATTAATAGAGGTTTCCGTATAGAAATGAACAGTGCATTAGGTCCTTATAAAGGCGGCTTGCGTTTTCATCCAACTGTTAATTTAAGTATATTGAAATTTCTTGCTTTTGAACAGGTTTTTAAAAATAGTCTTACTACTTTACCTATGGGTGGTGGTAAAGGAGGCTCAGATTTTGACCCTAAAGGTAAATCAGATAATGAAGTTATGAAGTTTTGTCAGTCTTTTATGACAGAATTGTTCCGTCACATAGGTCCTGATACTGATGTCCCTGCCGGAGATATTGGAGTTGGTGGCCGTGAAATAGGTTTTTTATTTGGTCAATATAAACGTATTCGTAATGAGTTTACAGGGGTTTTGACCGGTAAAGGTTTATATTGGGGCGGAAGTCTTATTAGACCCGAAGCTACGGGCTATGGTTGTACTTATTTTGCTGAAGAAATGCTAAAAACAAGGGGTATGTCACTTAAAGGAAAAACTGTTATTATATCCGGGTCAGGTAATGTTGCTCAATATGCTGTTGAAAAAGTTAATGAATTAGGAGGCAAAGTAATAACACTTTCAGATTCAAATGGTTTTATATATGATCCTAATGGCATTGATAATGATAAACTTAAATATGTAATGTGGCTTAAAAATGTTAAAAGAGGAAGAATTAGAGAATATGCCCAAAAATATGGTTGCGAATATTTTGAGGGAGCTAAACCATGGGGCATTAAGTGTGATGTAGCTATGCCTAATGCAACTCAAAATGAAATAAGTGGTGAAGATGCCAAAACGCTAGTTTCAAATGGGTGTATATGTGTTGCTGAAGGAGCAAATATGCCATCAACACCTGAAGCTATAAAAGTATTTATAGAAAATAAAATTTTATATGGCCCTGGTAAAGCAGCTAATGCTGGAGGAGTAGCTACTTCAGGATTAGAAATGAGCCAAAATTCTTTAAGATTATCATGGACAAGAGAAGAAGTTGACCAAAGATTACGCAATATTATGATTAATATACATAAGACTTGTGAACAATTTGGCAAAGAACCAGATGGATATATTAATTATGTCAAAGGAGCTAACATAGGTGGATTTGTTAAAGTTGCAGAAGCAATGCTTGCTCAGGGATTAGTATAAAAAATTTTATTCGATTAATTTGATTTAAAATGGGACCGTTACCAAGTTTACGATCCCATTTTTTATGTGCCTAAAATGAAAACAGCTGGTTCTTTAGATATTCGTATGTTTAACTTTTTCCATTCATTAATTGATTTAGTTTTTATAAATTCCGACATGCTTCCTATGTTTATAGCTATACAAAGTAATGTTGATGGTTTACAAATGCTAAGTATAGTATCTAATAAAGATTGATTCCTATAAGGAGTTTCGATGAAAATTTGACTTTGTTTTGTTTTAATAGCTGTTAGTTCTATTTGACATAGAAATTTTTTTCTTGCATTTTTTCTCTAAGCCAATCTTTGAACGCCATGAATTTATTATATGACAGATGTAAAATATTATCAAGATTCTATTCCATGAGAAAATTGATAAGGATGAAAATACATAAAAGACGAATAAAACTACT
>DAOTOD010000006.1:11234-12252 GCA_035451165.1 Bacteroidales bacterium | reverse complement strand
CGCCTTTAACAGATATAGTTATTGATAGTAATGTTGGTGGGCATTTTGGTCCTTTTTTGAAATTTTCTGGTTTCGATTCAATTGAAATACAAGGTAAGGCAAAAGAAGAAGTTATAGTTTTTATTGATGGTATAAATGGTAAAGTTCAAATTTATTTAGCTTCTGATGAGCCAGTTAATAGCCATCTTCTTGCAGAGCACTTACACGAAGTGTTTGCTGATGATGAAAAAGACAAGAAAAATATTTCTGTTATATCAACAGGAATAGCAGCAAAGCATTCTTTAATAGGGATGCTTAATTTTAGCTTTTATGATCCTAAGCGCAAAGCAGTTAGAATGAAACAAGCAGGTAGGGGAGGTATAGGAACGGTTATGTGTGATAAAAAAATTAAAGCTATTGTGGTTAAGGTTAAAGGGGTTAGTGGTAATTTGAATAACGTTGCTAATCTTGATGCTATTATAGAACGTGGAAAAAGATTTAATCGTGAGATGAGAGAGCTTGATGATTCACAATCAGAAATGCGCACAAAAGGTACAGTACATCTTACTAATATTATGAATGATTATGATTTGTTGCCAGTACATAATTTTAAATATGGTAGCCATTTTGATGCTTTTAGAATACATAGTGATAAATATAAAGAAAAGTTTACACAAGGGTTACCTGATGGTTGTTGGATAGGTTGTAATATGTCGTGTTGTAAAACTGTTGATAATTTTGTCTTGCAAACTGGGCCATATAAAGGGCACAAAGTTATAGTTGAAGGGCCTGAATATGAAACAGCTGCATCATTAGGAGCAAATGCCGGTATTTTTAATCCTGATTTTACTTTAGAAGCTAATTTTTATTGTGATACTTACGGTATTTGTACTATTTCATGGGGAACAATACTTGGTTTTGTTATGGAATGCTTCGAAAATGGGATACTTAACCTTGAAAGGACAGGAGGTTTAAAATTAGAATTTGGTAATGAAGAAGCAGCTATGGAACTTTTACATCAAGTTGCACGTGGTGAAGG
>DAOTOD010000006.1:0-11224 GCA_035451165.1 Bacteroidales bacterium | reverse complement strand
GGGAAAATAGCAGGTCTGGGCGTTAGAAAAATGAAAGAAATGTTTATAGCTAATGGATGGGGTGATAAGCAATTCTTACAAGATATAGCTATGGAAAATAAAGGCTTAGAATATTCTCAATATGTTTCTAAAGAATCTTTAGCACAACAAGGTGGTTATGCTATGACCAATAAAGGGCCTCAGCATGATGAAGCATGGCTTATATTTATGGATATGGTAAATAATCAAATACCTACCTTTGAAGATAAAGCTGAAGCTTTGCATTATTTTCCTATGTTTCGTACATGGTTTGGATTGCAAGGATTATGTAAATTGCCTTGGAATGACGTAGAACCTGAAAATAATCGTTTTACTGATGAACCAGCTAAAGTACCTGAACATGTTGATAATTATGTTACCATATATAATGCTGTTACAGGACAAAATATTGATAAAGAAGAATTAGTGCGACAATCAGAAAGAGTATATAATTATCAAAGAGTTTTTAACATCCGTAGAGGATATGGCTTACGTAAACACGATGCTCAACCATATAGAGCAGCAGGTCCAGTTACTGTCGAAGAATATGAATCACGAGCTGAAAGATATGATAATCAACTTAGAGAATTAAATATTGATATTAGTAATAAGTCAACTCAAGAAAAGTTAAAAATATTGAGAGAATATAGAGAAAAACGCTATGAACAACTATTAGATGCTGTTTATTTACGTAGAGGGTGGACTAAAAATGGGGTTCCGAAAATAGAGCATCTCAAAAAGCTAGGGATGGATTTACCAGAATTAATAGAAGTTGTTAAAGATTTGCAAGAAGAATAATTTAAGGTGTATTTTTTAGTTAATTAGTGTGAAAGACCCTCTTTTAAATATATATGAAAAGTATTCTACTAGTCCTTTTTTAGTTAAAGAAATAGTGTGGGGGGCTCGTTATTGTTGTATAATGCTTCATAATGGACAAATAGGTGTTTGTGCCACATTAGATAATACATCTAATATAAAAGCAGATGCTTTGCAGTCCCCTGATTTTAATATTTTAAGTCATAGAATTTTATTAAATGCATATTATAATGCCGTTATAAATGAGCCGAAAAGAATTTATTTTTATGGAGATATTTTTCAAGTAGTTAATTTTAAAAAATATTCTAATATAGTTATGATTGGCTTCTTTAGGCCACTGGTTAAAAAGTTTATGAAGGCTGATATATCTCTTTCTATTTTTGATAGATTAGATAAAGATGGTCCAGTTTTACCTGATGAACTTCAACCGGCATATATTCAGAAAGCAGACGCACTTATATTAACAGCTACATCTATTTTCAATAATACATTTTTAGATATAGTTAATTTAACAAACAAAAATTGTGATGTGTTTGTGGTAGGGCCTTCTGCTTTAGTTTCAGAAGTATTTTTTCAATATAAAAATGTTAAAGCAATTTTTGGTAGTTTATTTAAGCCGTTTGATACAGATGTATTAAAAATTATAGCTGAAGGATACGGTACTCGAATGTTTGCTATGAGAGCTGATAAAATATTTATTAAAAGGTCAGACTTTACATTTTAATTATTGTAATTCGATATTTTTTAATCTTTTAAGCTTAAATTTATTAATAATTTTATTTCTTCTTCGGAAAATAAGCCGGCTTTGTAAACGTTAAAATATTCGTCCGATAGAGTTTGTCCAAAGATCATTATATCATCAGTGTTTATTGTAACTTTTATTCCTTTATCAAATAATTTTCTTATAGGATGTACTTTTATGTTTTTTACTCTTTGTAAAGCTATGTTACTTGTAGGACAAATATTTAAACGTAAACCTTTGTCTTTTATGTATTTTATAGCATCTTCAGAATCGGCAACAGTTATACCATGCTGTACTTCATCTAAATCAAGAGTATCAACAGTATATATTACTGTTTTAGCTTCACAAAATTCCCCAGCATGAGCCTTTAATTTCAAGCCTTTATTTTTTGCATATTTATATAATGGCCTGAAATTTTTAATAGTATTAACATCTTCAATTCCGTATAAATCAATTGATTTGAAAATACCAGTATTTATACAATTTATAATACTATTATATATTTTTTTTACATTATTAGTCTTATTTATACCTAACTCTGGGCGAAAATCTATTTTGTTTTTATTTTCTTCAATAACATTTTTTAAAAAATTAATTAATCCTTCTTCTTTGTTTGAATAAATATCAATAATATTACAATCTATGCTCATTTCTAAAATAATTATACCATCATTTATTGCTTCTTTTATTCCTTGTTTTATTACTTCTTCAAAAATATCAGTAGAATGAAAATAAGGTAATAAATATTTTTCTATATAGTATTCCATTTCTTCTAGGTTTTTGAATTTTGATGGAGGGGAAGGTATATTATTATTACATAGTTTTTGAAAAAACTTAAAACTACAACCTAAACCACCGTGAAGATGTCGCTCAGCTTTAGATAAATTTATAATTTCTTTTTTATCCATTTTTATATTTAAACATATTAAGTTTGTGATGATTTTTATTAATAATTATTTTTTGTAAATTTAAGCTATATAATTTTGTATTTTACAACTACTATACTAAATAATTAAAATGATAAGTAAAGTAACAATTCAAAGAATATTAGATGCTGCTCGTATTGAAGAAGTAATTAATGATTTTGTTACTTTGAAGAAAAGAGGAGCAAATCTTATTGGATTATGTCCTTTTCATAATGAAAAAACTCCTTCATTTTCTGTTTCTCCTTCTAAAGGCATATATAAATGTTTTGGCTGTGGTAAAGCGGGGAATGTGATTAATTTTATTATGGAGCATGAACATTATTCTTATCCAGAGGCTTTAAGATATCTTGCTCAAAAATATAATATAGATATCGAAGAAGATGAACAAGATTTTGAAAAAGATGAGAGAGAAAATGAACGTGAAGGTATGTTCATGATTAATTTTTTTGCTACAGAATATTTTACTGATAAATTGTTTAATACAGAAGACGGAAAGGCAATAGCACTTACTTATTTAAAAGATAAAAGAGGATTTTCGGATGATATAATTAAGTTATTTCAATTAGGTTATAGTACAAATGAATGGGATGGATTATTAAAAGCTGCTACAGAGAGAGGATTTAATTCGCAATTTTTATTAAAAACAGGTCTTGTTATTGAAAAAGAAAATAAAAAATATGACCTTTTTAGAGGAAGAATTATATTCCCAATACATAATATTGTAGGACGTATTGTAGGTTTTGGAGGTAGAATTTTAACTAATGATAAAAGTAAACCTAAATATGTAAATTCTCCTGAATCTGAAATATATAATAAAAGTAATATATTATACGGGATATTTTTTGCTAAAAATGCTATATCTGCTCGTAATAATTGTTTTTTAGTTGAAGGATATACTGATGTCATCTCTTTGTTTCAGGCAGGGATTAAAAATGTTGTTGCTTCTTCAGGAACGTCTCTTACTAGTGAGCAAATTAAATTAATTAGACGTTATACTTCTAATATTACTATTCTTTATGATGGTGATGAGGCAGGAATAAAAGCTTCCTTTAGAGGTATCGATATGATTTTGTCTGAAGGAATGAATGTTAAAGTGGTACTGTTTCCTCAAGGAGAAGATCCTGATTCTTTTGCACAAAATCATCGACCTGCAAAAGTCCAAGAATATATTACTCAAAATGCTAAAGATTTTGTAATTTTTAAAACCAACTTGATGCTTGATAAAGTAGCCCACGATCCTGTTAAAAAAGCTGTTTTAGTGAAAGAAATAATTCAAACTATTTCTCTTATACCCGATTCAATTACAAGATCGTTTTATATAAAAGAATGTAGTAATATTATGAATGTGTCTGAACAAGCTCTTCTTAATGAACTAAATAAACAACTTAATAATAAAGCAAAAAAAAATATTTATATTTCTCAAAATTTTGATGATTTTACTAGTTCATTTGTAATTCCTGAACAGCAGTCTGTACCAGAAATTTTTGATAGTACACCACAAGAAAAAGAGATAATAAGAATATTATTAAATTATGGTTCTAAAAAATTATTGTTTTTAGTGCCAGATGAAAATGCAAATAATGAAGGGAATAGTAATAAAAAACATTTTATTGAGGTTTCAATAACTGTAGCTGAATATGTTATAAATGAAATAGAAAGAGATAATATTACTTTTAGTGAACCAGTATGTCAAAAGATTTTTAATGAATATTCAGATGCTTTAAAACAAAATAATGTTATACTTGATAGTAATCATTTTTCTTTACATAAAGATCCTGATGTTTCAAAAGTAGTTAGTGCATTATTAATATCACCTTATAATCTTGCTAATTGGCAAGGTAAACCTAAGATATATGTGCCCTCTGAAGAAGAAAATTTAAAAAAGATAGTGGAAACAGTAATATTATCTTTTAAATCGAAACGTGTTGAAAAACAAATTCAAGAAAATAAAGAAAAAATGATTAAAGCTCAAGCTGAAGGTAATGAAGAACTTTTAATGCAACTTATGATGCATAAAAAAATACTAGATAATTTGAAAAAATTAATAAATGCTGATAAACTTGGTAGAGTTATAATAAGATAAATGTATTAAATATAATTTTTTTGATTATGATTAAATTAAGTGAAATCATTAGAGTATTAGAAGAATATTATCCTCTTGCTTTTCAAGAAGATTATGATAATTCGGGTTTGCAGGTAGGCGATGTAAATAAAGAGATTAATTCAGCTTTGATTACTTTAGATGTAACTCCTGAAATAGTTGATGAAGCTATACAAAATAAATGTAATCTAATCATTAGTCACCATCCTCTTTTATTTGTCCCTTTGAAAAAACTTGTATATAATAATTATACTAATCAATTATTAATTAAACTTATTAAGAATGATATAGCTTTATATAGCTTGCATACAAATTTAGACAATTCACATAAGGGCTTAAATAAATATGTAGCTGAGAAATTAGAACTTACTGATGTGAAAATTTTAGCTCCTAAAAAACAATATTTAAAAAAACTTGTAACATTTTGCCCTGCCGAACATTCGGAAAAATTAAGAGAAGCACTTTTTGAAGCAGGTGCTGGACATATAGGTAATTATGATAAATGTAGCTTTAACATTGAAGGGACAGGAACTTTTAGAGCAAATGAAGGTACAAACCCTTTTTTAGGGGAAATTAATAAAACATATTCAGGTGCAGAAATTAGAATTGAAACAATATATCCTTCTTTCCTTGAAAATAAAATTTTAAAGGCTTTATTTGATAATCATCCTTACGAAGAAATAGCTTATGATATTTATTTGCTTGATAATAAATGGAATAATGTAGGAGCCGGTATTATAGGATTATTTTCTAATTCTTATAGTGAAGAACAATTGCTTACTAAATTGAAGTCTATATTTAGAACAAGTGTTATTAAACATAATAAATATACGGGCAGAAAAATTAAGCAAGTGGCATTATGTACAGGGGCAGGTGTTTTTTTACTTGACAATGCAATAAATTCGGGAGCTGATGCCTTGATAACAGCCGATATTAAATACCATAGTTTTATTGAAGCTAACGATAAAATTTTTATTGCTGATTGTGGCCATTATGAAACGGAAATATTTTCAAAAGAAATTATAAAAGATATACTTATAAAAAAAATTCCTAACTTTGCATTGCTTCTTTCAAAAAAAGAAGAAAATCCTGTAAAATATTTTTCATAATATAAGCAAAATTAATCAATATGAATAAAAACGAAAATAAAGTAAAAGAAAATCAAACTAAAAAAAATACTTTATCTAAAAAATCATCTAGTAAGATATCTAAAGATAAACATGCTGAAACTATAGAAATTGAAAATGACGAGGTTACTATAGTAAAGGCTAAAACTATTACTGTTGATAATGAAAATGTGAAAAAAACTAAACAACCTTCCATTACTAAAAAAGACAAAAAGGAGGAAGATAAAGCTCAAGAAATATCTATAGAAAAAAAATTAGTAGCTCTATATAATTTACAGCAAATAGATTCTGAAATAGATAAAATAAGAATTATTAGAGGAGAATTACCATTAGAAGTACAAGATTTGGAAGATGAAATAGCTGGTTTAGAAACAAGAATAAATAACTTTCAAAAAGAAATAGAAAATTTACAGGAGCAATTAAAGGAAAAACAAAATGCTATTATCGAACATAAAGCTATGATTAAAAAATATGAGACTCAACAAATGAATGTTCGTAATAATAGAGAATATGAAGCTCTTAGTAAAGAAATTGAATTTCAGAATTTAGAAATACAACTTTGTGAGAAAAGAATAAAGGAATTTACAGGTGCCCTTGAAGTAAAGAAAGAAGCTGTACAACAAGCTACTAAAAAACTTGAAGAGAAAAAAGCTGATCTTAAAGTCAAAAAAACCGAATTAGAAGATATTGTTAGCGAAACAGAAAAGGAAGAAAAAGCTTTAATAAAAAAATCAGAAGAATTACAGTCTTATATAGAGCCTCGTTTGCTTAATGCTTATATTAGAATACGGGGTAATGCTCGTAATGGTTTAGCAGTAGTTGCAATAGAAAGAGATGCTTGTGGAGGTTGTTTTAGTAAGATTCCACCTCAACGTCACCTTGATATTCGAATGCATAAAAAAATTATTGTATGCGAATATTGTGGAAGAATACTTGTTGACGAAGATATTGTAAATACTGTAAAACAATAAATATTATTTCTTAATCGGTTCTTCATTAAATATAACATAATGTTTTTTAGCAAGGGGGAATTATTTATTGTATTCTTTTTTTAATGTATGATGAATCTGAAATAATTGAAGGTATTAAGCAAAAAAATGAAGCTATTTTTAAGTTTTTTGTTGAAAAATGGCAAAAGCAAATTATAAATTTATGTTATAACTTTACTCATAACTTACAAGATGCTGAAGATTTAGCTCAAGAAGTTTTTATTGAAGTTTACAATTCTATTAATCGTTTTAAGGGTGATAGCCTGCTTTCTACTTGGTTATATAGAATAGCTGTTAATAAATCAATTAATTTTATTAATAGAAATAAACTTCAAAAAATTTTGAATTTTTCTTTTCTTTTTAAAGAAGAAGATAATATAGATGATAATTATGTGATACAACATTATGATAATGTTAGTGAAAGTATAGAACAAAAAGAAAGAATAAAGATTTTAAATAAGGCTATAAGTAGCTTGCCTAGTCAGCAAAAAATAGCTTTTACTTTGCACAAGTTACAAGATATTTCATATAAAGATATAGCTGAGATTATGCAGTTAAGCCTTCCTGCTGTCGAATCTCTTATTCATAGAGCAAAGAAAAACTTGCAAAAGAAACTCATAAAATATTATGAAAGTAAATTATGAAGTTTAAAATTTTTTTATGCATAGAGCAAGTTTTTAATTTCATATTTGTCTAAAGTTATGTAAACGTAAAAAAATGAATTGTAAAAAAGTTCGTAAAAATCTTATAAAAGCATTAAATAAAGATTTGAACGTTAATGATTTATATGAATTTAGTTCACATCTTAATAACTGCCAATTTTGTAGTAAATTATATAATAATGTAAAAACTACTTTAAATTTAATTGATAATTATGAATTAAATTTAGATGATAACCCTTATTTCTACACTCATTTGGTTGCTTCTTTAGAAAATACAAAAACTAATAATCAATCACGTTGGTCGTTGAAACCAATTTTTATTACTGCTACTTTTGCATTAGCTTTTATTGTAGGTCTTGTAATAGGGTCACAATTAATTAACTCTTTTTCATACAATAATAGTATTTCTATTAATAATAAAGAGAATAACTATTTAAATTATTTTAATTTAGATATTGATTTTAATTCACCAGAAACTATATTATTATTAAATAATAATTATTAAAGAATATGAATAGTGGAAAGTTTAAAAAGATAGCCTTATGGGGAGTGGCGATTTTAACGATAATTAATTTTGCTATACTTATAGTTATAGGTTATTACTGGTTTTTTATTAGACCTTCTATTAATAGAGACTTTACTCAAAATCGTTTTAAAGAATGTTCTTGTAATTATAATAATTTATTTCGAGATTGTGAATGTTTAGATTCAACAATTTTTATAAAATATGAAAGATTAAAAAATAATTATCGAAAGAAAACATACTGGCTTGCTGATAGTTTAAGAGAATTAAGATTTCTTATTATGGATGAACTACAAAAAGATAAGCCTGATACTTTGCTTATTAATAAATTAGTTGAAAATTCAGGGCAGGTTTATACTAAGCTCAGAAAAATTACTATTTCAGAATTTATGCTTATGCGTGATTCATTTCCTCAACACCTTAGAAATAATTTTTTCTTTTTATGTGGTCGAGGCGAAGGTTATTATTGGAATCCTGAACGTTTTAAAAGAGAAAAGTTTATCCATAAAAGACATAATTTTAAAAACAGAAGACACATAATAAATAATAATTATTAACCATTAAAAATTAAAAATCATGAAAACAAGTAAAAATTTTTTAAGAGCTATTTTGTTATCTTTATTTATGATAACATTAGTTGGTAGTATGTTAATGGGACAAAATCAACAATCAATGATGGGAGCTCCGGGTGGTGGCTTTGGATGTAAGCAGAAATGTATGATTAATAATAATGACAATAATAATGCTTATTGGGGAATACCTGATCTTAGTCCTGAACAGCAGAAAAAAATAGATGAGTTACGACTTAAGTTACAAAAAGATTTATTGCCAATAAACTTGAAACTTAATGAAAAAAAAGCACAATTAAAATTGCTTGAAACAGATAGCCCTGCTAAAATTTCTGATATTAACAAAATTATTGACGATATTACTACACTGGAAAACCAAAAAATGAAAATAAAAGCTCAGCATAAGCAAGATATTAGGGCTTCATTAAACGAAAAACAACGTGTATTTTTTGATACTAAGAAAGGCAAGGGGATGAAAAATTGTTGTGGTGGAAGATATGGCTGTGGCTTTGGTTTATAATATATAATAATTTTTCATTTTATTTGCCCGAGTGAGTATAATTTGCTCGGGCATTTTTTATGTTTTTATCTATATTTAATTTATTTATTCCCAAACATCATTAGGTAAGTTTTAATAAAATCATACAAGTCCCCATCCATAACGGCTTGTACATTTGATGTTTCATAACCAGTGCGAAGATCTTTTACCATTTTATAGGGATGCATAACATAAGAGCGTATTTGTGAGCCCCATTCTATTTTCTTTTTAGAACTTTCTATTTCCATTTGTTTTTCACGTTTTTTGCGAAGTTCTATTTCGTAAAGTTGTGATTTAAGCATTTGAAGAGCTTTTTCGCGATTTTGTAATTGAGAACGTGTTTCTTGGCATTCAATAATAATTCCTGTAGGTTCGTGCCTTAATCTTACAGCAGTTTCAACTTTATTTACGTTTTGTCCTCCTGGGCCGCTTGACCTGTATGTTTCCCAAGTTATATCTGATGGATTTATTTCTATGTTTATGTTTTCATCTACTACAGGATATGCGTATACAGAAGCAAAAGAAGTATGTCTTTTGTTTGCAGCATCAAAAGGTGATAACCTTACTAAGCGATGTACGCCGTTTTCTCCTTTTAAATAACCAAAAGCATATTCTCCTTCAAATTCTATAGAAGCTGATTTTATACCAGCAACTTCACCTTCTTGTATATCAAGTATTTTGTATTTATAATTATTTCTTTCGCCCCAACGTATATACATTCTCATAAGCATCGAAGCCCAGTCTTGACTTTCAGTACCACCTGCTCCTGAATTAATTGCTATTATTGCACCTAGTTTATCTTCTTCTTTGTTTAACATATTTTTAAATTCCAGTTTCTCAACTAATTTTAAGCATACATTAAATTGTTCATCTAATTCTTTTTCAGAAGCATCGCCAGTTTTAAAAAATTCTTCCATAACTAACAGATCTTCATAAGTTTTTTTTACAGCCTCGAATGAATTTGTCCAGCTTTTTAGTGAAGAAATTTTTTTTAATAATTGTTCAGCAGTTTTGGGATCATTCCAAAAGTCGGGCAATAAAGTTTTTTCTTCTTCCGATTTAATTAATTGTAATTTATTATCAATGTCAAAGAAACCTCCTTAAGGCTTCAATCCTTTTTTCAATGTCTTTTATTGCTTCTGGAGTTACCATAATTATATTAATTTTATATAAATATTGAATTTAATATTTTAAAAATTAATTCTTCTTCAAAGCCTTTTTGTAAAGCATAATTTGCTATTTTTTGTATTTGCAATTCGTTATATTTATTGGGATCGATATTTTTTGCTTTTATTCTATTTTGAATTATTTTTATAAGCATAGTTTCATACTCTTCGTTGTTGATAGTTTCAATGGCGTTTGTTATTATTTTTTCGTTAATATTTTTAGATTTTAAAGTTTTAATTATTTTTATTTTCCCCCATTTATTAAGTTTAAATTTATTTTGTGCAAAAATACTTGCAAATCTTTCTTCATTTATAAAATTTTCTTTTGATAGTTGATTTACAATTTCATGAATTTCATTTTGTTTGCACCCTAAGGTTTTTAGTTTTCTTACAACATCATCAATACATCTTTCTTTAGCAGCGCAATAAGTTTTAATTTTTTTTATAATAAGTTGATTAATATTATGCTGAATAGTATTGTTCACTTTTAAATTTTTATTTCTTCGTCATTATTGTTAAAAAATTTATATTCAAGCATGTGAAACGATTTAGCTTGTTTAATTTTAATCCAACGTTTAAATTTTATAAACCATTTCAATTTGTAACAGAAAATGCCTTTAGTTAGATATGCATAAACATAAGGGTGTACATATAAAGAAAGATGTTTTTCATTTTGCTCTTTTATAAGAAAGTTTAAATTATTTTCTATTGCATCTATTAATAATATTGCAGATTTTATTTGTCCTGTGCCTTGACAGGCTGGACATTTTTCTAATATTTGTATTACCGTTTCGGGACGTACTCTTTGGCGAGTTATTTGTACTAACCCAAATTTACTTGGTGGCAAAATAGTATGCTTGGCTTTGTCGTATTGCATAAACTCTTTTAAACTGTCATATAGTTTTTTACGATTTGCAGCATCATAAAGGTCTATAAAATCTATAACAATAATGCCTCCCATATCTCTTAATCTTAGTTGCCTGGCTATTTCTTCTGCGGCAGTTAAATTTACTTCTAAAGCGTTTTCTTCTTCATTTGTTTCAGGAT
>DAOTOD010000005.1:11362-13001 GCA_035451165.1 Bacteroidales bacterium | reverse complement strand
AACAGTTTAATTTTTTTTTGTAATCCCACTGATTTAATATTTTCTTTAGCTATACTTATAGCTTTAGGCGATATATCAGCACCTATTATTTCATTTTCAATATCATTATTAATTAATGAAGGCACTTTATCTTTAATACTATTCCATAAGTCAGGTTCAAAATCTTTCCATTTTTCAAAACCAAAAATTTTTCTATAATAAGATGGAGGTATATTGAGTGCTATTAAAGCGGCTTCAATAACAATTGTTCCTGAACCACACATTGGATCAACGAAATTAGAATTACCATTCCATCCGGCAAGTTTGATTAGGCCTGCGGCAAGTACTTCATTTATAGGAGCTTGAAGTGAAAATTTTCTATAACCTCTTTTATGTAAAGACTCCCCGCTACTATCAGCTGATAAAGTACAATTATTACCTGAAATATAAATATTTAATCTTAAATCAGGGTTATCTAAACTAATAGACGGCCTTCTACCTGTTTTATGTCTAAATTGGTCAACTATAGCATCTTTTGCTTTTTGAGAAACAAAAACTGAATGTGTTAAAAAAGAATTATTAATAACTGTATCTATAGCTAAAGTATTATCAACCGATAGCCATTCTTCCCAATCAATAGAATAAACACCTTTATAAATATCTTGTTCATTTTGAATATTAAAAGTTTTAATAAACTTTAATATTCTTAAAGCTGTACGTGTCCATAAGTTAGCTTTATATAACAATTTCTTATCTCCATAAAAAGAAACAGCGCGTGGAAGTATAACTATGTTTTTAGCCCCCAAAGCTTTTAGTTCCTCTGCTAACACGCTTTCCAGTCCAGCCATAGTTTTAGCAACTATGGTGAAATTATTTTCCGACATTAATTTATCCTTTCTTTAATTTTTCAATAAATTTTAATTTATTAACTATATATCGTGTATGATTACCAAAACCTATTTGTCCATTTTCGTCCCAAGCATTAACTTCGAAAAATAACTTTTTCCCTACTACTTTAATAAGTTTAGATTCGGAAAAAACTTTCATTCCAACAGGAGTTGCTTTAATATGAGAAACATTTACTTCAATACCTAAAGTAATATAATCATTTGGTAGAAATGTATTTATACTATTCATAGCTGTTTTTTCCATAAGTCCTATCATAGCTGGAGTAGCCAATACATCAATTAATCCAGAGCCATATTTAGAAGCAGTATCATTATTGCTTACTATTAACTCTTCGCGGCCTACAATACCTATTGGAATATTAAAATTAACGTCACACATAAAAATTATTAAATTTATTATTTACCATTTTCTTCTGTATCAGCTTGATATCTAAATCCAAGTCGTTTACCTGTTCTAAGGTTATTAAGTAAATTTTGTTCGGTCATTGCTTCAACAGTTACCACTTTAACTTCATCAAAAGAAGGAGTAAGTAAGTCAAAATCAACACAATATATTATAGCTGTTTCCAAAATTTTTTTTAGAGATTTAGTATCTATTGTTTCATAAGGGAAGTTATTATACATAAAGCCTATTTGTCTTTTGCCTTCTACACAAAAATGAAATTCTTTATTAATAAATATGCGTGCTACAAGATATCCAAGATCATCTAATCTGTTATATTTTATTGAATCTCCGAGAAAATTATACATGT
>DAOTOD010000005.1:0-11352 GCA_035451165.1 Bacteroidales bacterium | reverse complement strand
ATAATACCACAATAAGAACGTTTAATATCTTCTTTAATATAAGACGTTTTCATTATAGGATGCTCACGAGGGAATTGAAAAATATTAGTATGCATTGTAACCACTAATACATCGCTTGCGAATTTCAATTTAAAATCAAATTCGCCAGTTTCAGAGAATTCAAAAGGAATTTCAGGGCTAACCTTTTCAATGAAATTTTTATTTACAGAAATTAATTTTTTAGCAAGTTCCTTAAGTTCTTCAAATACTTTTTTAGTATTGTAAAAAACTTGCATATGATTAAGTGATTTTTCTGAAATCTTATCCAAAATAATATTATTAGATTTTGCCATAAAATATTAATTTTAAGCTATTGCTTAGATGCAAATATAATTTTTTAATATAAATAATTTTAACAATCTAATTTTATCTTTTGCATATTTGCAATATTAAAGCATTTTATTTTGTTATATATATTTAATTAAAAATAAATTTAATGAATTCAAATGTTATAAAAATATTATTATTAATATTTTGTTTAATAATTTTTACACACTGCGCTAATATTGTTGCTCCTACTGGCGGACCTAAAGATACAGAAGCACCAATAGTATTAAAAATTGAACCAAAGAATAATTCAACAAACTTTAAAAATAAAGATATTAAAATATTATTTAATGAGTTTATAAAACTTAAAGAAGGACCTAATAATTTTCTATCCTCTCCCCCAATAAAAAGTAAACCTGAATTAATTGTAAAGGGGAAAAACTTAATAATTAAATTAAAAGAACCATTATTAAAAAATAACACAACTTATAATATTTCATTAATAAATGCTATTTCTGATATTACTGAAGGCAACACAATACCAAAATTAAATTACATATTTTCTACAGGTCAATATATTGATTCAATGTGCATAATAGGGAAAGTAATTAATGCTTTTTCTCTTGAAGCAGAAGCAGGAATTTGCGTTTATTTATATACACAAAACATAGATTCATTGCCATTAAAAGAGCAACCTGATTATATGACCATAAGTAACGAATCAGGTGAGTTTATTATCAATAATATACCTGAAGGTAAATATAAAATTTTTGCTTTAAAAGATTTAAATAATAATAATATATACGACATGCCCACAGAAAAAATAGCTTACTATGATACTACAATACACTCTTTTTATCTAAACAATAAAGATTCTGCACAAACTAAACTTTTTGATATTAATAAAAATCAAATAAAACTATTTATGTTTAATGAAATAGACTCTTCGCAACAAAAACTTATTAAATGTTATCCATTAAATATAGGCTTAATAAAACTAATATTTAAATTCCCTGTTACTAACTTTAAATTTACCCTTATAGATACAAATGATAATCAAAATTTTATAATAGATCCTAATATTAAAGGCGACACAATTCATATATGGTTATCAAACACTGACGCGGATTCATTAAAAGCTATTGTAAGTTACGACAAATCAAAAAGCGACACCATACAAATAAAACTTATTACTTCGCAAACATCTAAAAAATTAGGGAAAGGGACTGTTGAGTCAAATAAATTAACAACTTCATTATCTTTATCAAGTAATAATCTTATTGATATAAATAAACCATTAAAAATTTTATTTTCAAAACCAATCAAATCCTATAATTTTGATAAAATAATATTAACACAAGCAAATGATACCCTACACCCTGAAATAAATTTTTCTGATTCTATAAAAAAAACTATTGAAATAAAACATCAATGGGAAGAAGATAAAGAATATACGATATTTATAGACTCTGGGACTTTTATTGATATTCATAATTACAGTAATGATACTATTAAAATAAAGTTCAAATCAAAAAAATATACAGACTATGGGACTTTAATAATTAAAATAGAAAATATACCTAAAAATAGTCACATCATCCTACAACTTTTATCACAAAACAACATTATAATTAAGGAATTTAGTGTATCAGGCCCAGAAATACTAACAATAAATTATTTAGCACCAGGATTTTATAAATTAAAAGCTATTTTCGACACAAATAAAAACTATAAATGGGACACAGGCAATTATTTAAAAAAAATACAAGCTGAAAAAGTACTAAATTATCCTAATAACATTAGTATTAAAGGAGGGTGGGAAACTAAAATAGAATGGAACCAATGGGAATAAGAATTTGATTTTCAAATTATAATTATATATTATAATTTTTTTCTTAAACTTTAATTTAGTAATTAAAAAAGATTTTAACTTTGCTCCATTCACAAAAAATACAATTTTACTTGATTTTATAAGCTTTTTTCAAAATTATAAAAAAATGAATATATCGCATATTGAACATATTGGCATAGCAGTTAAAAATCTTGAAGAAGCAATTAATTTTTATGAAAATGTTTTAGGTCTAAAATGCTATAAAATTGAAACTGTAGAAGAACAAAAGGTCAAAACTGCATTTTTTCTAGTAGGGCAAACTAAAATAGAACTATTAGAGTCAACTCATCCTGAAGGACCTATAGGAAAATTTATTGAAAAAAAAGGAGAAGGTATTCATCACATAGCCTTTGCTGTCAAAAACATACAAGAATCGCTAAATGAATTATCATCTAAAGGGATAAAACTTATTGATAATAAACCTCGTAAAGGAGCAGAAAACTTAAATATAGCCTTTGTACATCCTGCTTCTAATTACGGAGTATTAACTGAATTGTGTGAAAAATAATAATAAAAATAATAAAATATTTTAAAGCCTTATAATTTATGGGCATAGAAAATAAGATAAAAGAACTTCTGGAAAAAAGAGAAAAAGCCAGAATGGGCGGTGGACCAGAAAGAATTGCTTCTCAGCATAAAAAAGGTAAATTAACTGCCAGAGAACGTATAGATATTCTACTCGATGAGGGCAGCTTTGAAGAATTCGATATGTTTGTTACTCACCGTAGCCACGACTTCGGATTAGACAAAGAAATCTATTTAAGCGACGGTGTTGTAACAGGATATGGAACTATTGATGGTAGATTAGTATTTGTATATTCTCAAGATTTTACTGTTTTTGGAGGATCATTGTCAGAAACTTACGCTCAAAAAATATGTAAAGTTATTGATAAAGCTATGAAAGTAGGTGCTCCTATTATTGGAATAAACGATAGTGGGGGAGCACGAATACAAGAAGGAGTTAAAAGCCTTGGTGGTTACGCTGAAATATTCCAACGTAATATTTTAGCTTCAGGACTTATACCACAAATATCTGCTATATTTGGACCATGTGCTGGTGGTGCTGTTTATTCTCCTGCTTTAACTGATTTTATAATAATGAATAAAATCAATAGCTATATGTTTGTTACAGGGCCAAAAGTAGTTAAAACAGTAACAGGAGAAGTAGTAACAGCAGAAGAACTAGGCGGTGCCCATATACATGCAGCTAAATCGGGTGTAGCTCATTTAATTTCGGAAAACGAGCAGGAAGGGCTAACACTGATAAGGAAATTATTAAGCTATATTCCTCAAAATAATCTTGAGGACCCACCTGTTATTGTATGTAATGATCCTATAGATAGACTCGATGATGCTTTAAATTACATTATACCCGATAGTCCTAACAAACCTTATGATGTAAAAGATATAATTCATTCATTAGTTGATAATTTTGAATTCCTTGAAATACAAGAGCATTTTGCACCTAATATAGTAGTAGGCTTTGCCAGAATGAATGGTCAACCTGTCGGAATAATAGCTAATCAACCTAATTATTTAGCAGGTGTACTTGATATAAATTCATCACGTAAAGGGGCTCGTTTTGTAAGGTTTTGTGATGCATTTAATATACCTTTAATCACATTAGTTGATGTCCCCGGCTTTTTACCTGGTACAGCCCAAGAATATGGTGGAATAATAATACACGGAGCTAAATTAATGTTTGCTTATGGCGAAGCTACTGTACCTAAAATTACTATTGTTTTACGTAAAGCCTATGGAGGAGCTTATGATGTTATGAGTTCTAAACATTTAAGAGGAGATATTAATTACGCATGGCCATCTGCCGAAATCGCTGTTATGGGGCCTAAAGGTGCTATAGAAGTACTCGAAAGCAAAGAACTTTCAATTATTACCAGCGAAGAAGAAAAAATGAAATACCTTGAAATGAAAGAAAGAGAATATAGGGAAAAATTTGCAAATCCTTACGTAGCTGCCAAATATGGATACATAGATGATGTTATTGAACCACGTAATACTCGTTTCAGAATTATAAGAGCTTTACAAGCTTTAGCTACTAAAAAAGATATAAACCCTCCTAAAAAGCATTCAAATATTCCTCTCTAAAATACTATATAAATAAATATATAATAAATGAACTCAATAATTAAAAATATTTTAATTACAATAATAAACTTAATCATTATTTTTAATAGTAATTTAATATCTCAAACACAACAAGATTTAAGAATCAATGAAGTTTTAATAATTAATAATAATGGTATTATTAATGAAAAAGGACAAAAAACACCATGGATTGAAATCTTCAATACATCTTACACCAAAATAAATATAGGGGGTATATATATAACTGATGATCCTAAAAAATTAAACAAATGCTTAATTCCTAAAAGTTCCTACACTTATATTCCTCCACGAAGCCACATGATTTTATGGGCAGATGGCTATAAAACACAAGGTAGCTTACACACTTCTTTCAAATTAGACACATCTTCAAGTTTCTTAGCACTCGTAGAATCAAATGGTAAAAATATTATTGATAGTATTACTTTGCCTAAACCAAAACCTGATACATCTTATGCTAGAAAATACGATGGGGCTAATTTATGGGAATATAAAGCCGATGTTACACCTGGTTCTCCTAATCAAATAAATCAAAACAATATTAGTGCAGCCGAGCTATTTGTTAAATACGATAAAACTGGTGTTGGATTAACTATAATTGCAATGAGTGTTGTATTCACAGCACTTTTATTATTATATCTATCTTTTAAAAATATTGCAAAATTATTCTCTTTAGACC
This sequence comes from Bacteroidales bacterium, assembly GCA_035451165.1. GTDB lineage: Bacteria > Bacteroidota > Bacteroidia > Bacteroidales > JAKIYJ01 > JAKIYJ01. The sequence goes on along the minus strand of DAOTOD010000005.1, from coordinate 6,352 downwards.
TAAAAAAAGCTAAGTTAATTAAAAAAGGTAAATTAAAAGAAGCTGATGCAATAAAAAGTGATACTACAGGCGAAGTAGCAGCAGCTATTGCTATGTCTTTATATTTATACTTAGAACAACTTCATGACGAAGAAAATACTATAATAACAATAAAAAGAATATCTAAAACTTACTCCCCATGGAGTTCTAAAATATACGGCTTAAGGCAATTTAACAAAAAACAATGGTAAAATTTTACTACAATAATTATAACGAAATGAAAATTACCAAAAAAATATATAAAATGTTTGTTAAATGAAAAAATATCAATTTAAAATAAATGGTAATAATTACGATGTTCAAATTGTAAGTTTCGAAGATGGTAAAGCTACAATTGAAGTTAATGGAACTAGTTATGAAGTTGAAGTTGATAAAAATATACAGACTATTAAAACGCCCAAATTAGTAAGAAGTAATTACCCTGCTTCGGCTGATGCTGTAGCAGGCCCCACTAGAACATCTCCACCTACAGAACCTAAAGGAGCAGGAATTATAAAATCTCCTTTGCCAGGTCTTATATTAAAAGTATTAGTTAATAAAGGTGATACAGTAAAAATTGGTCAAAAACTTATTATACTCGAAGCAATGAAAATGGAAAATAGTATTGAAGCTACCAAAGATGGTAAAATAACTTCTCTCATGGTAAAAGAAGGAGATTCTGTTATGGAAGGTGATATTTTATTAATGATAGGAGATTAATATATGGAATTAAAAGAAGGTTTTTTAAGCTTTTTACTTCATCATTTAAAACAGTTTTTAGAATACACTGCTTTTGCTAATATAACTATTGGCCATATTATAATGATTATTGTAGGATTATTTTTTATATTTTTAGCAATAACAAAAGAATACGAGCCTTTGTTATTAGTACCTATAGGATTTGGAATAATTATAGGTAATATTCCTTTTTATCCTGGCTTACAAATAGGAATATATGAACAAGGTAGTGTTTTAAATTATTTATACTTTGGTGTTATAAACGGTGTGTATCCCCCTCTTATTTTCTTAGGCATAGGCGCAATGACTGATTTTTCGGCTTTAATTTCAAATCCAAAGCTTATTCTTATAGGAGCTGCCGCTCAATTAGGTATATTTGGAGCATATATGTTAGCTTTATGGTTAGGTTTTTCACCTACTCAAGCTGGCGCTATAGGAATAATAGGCGGTGCTGATGGCCCAACAGCAATATTTTTATCTTCAAAACTCGCACCTGAATTAATGGGAGCTATCGCTATTTCTGCTTATTCTTATATGGCTTTGGTCCCTGTAATACAGCCACCTATTATGAAACTTCTAACTACCAGAAAAGAAAGATTAATAAGAATGAAACCTCCAAGAGCTGTGTCAAAAACCGAAAAAATACTTTTCCCTATTGTAGGCATACTTCTTACGTGCTTTATAGTGCCAAGCGGTTTACCTTTATTAGGGATGCTTTTCTTTGGTAATTTATTAAAGGAAAGTACTGTAACAAAAAGGCTTGCAGACACAGCTAAAGGCCCACTGATTGATATTGTTACTATTTTAATAGGTTTAACAGTAGGTGCTTCAACACAAGCTACAACATTTCTGACAATCAGATCAATAGGCATTTTTGCTTTAGGAGCAATATCATTTATGATAGCGACTTTTGGAGGTGTTATGTTTTGTAAATTTTTGAATTTGTTTTTAAGTAAAGAAAATAAAATTAATCCACTTATAGGCAATGCAGGAGTATCAGCCGTACCCGATTCCGCAAGAGTGTCTCAAATGATGGGCTTACAGTACGACCGAACAAATCATCTACTTATGCATGCTATGGGGCCCAACGTCGCAGGAGTAATAGGTAGTGCAGTAGCTGCTGGTATTATGTTGAGCTTCTTATACTAAATTAAAGTTTTTTTATACTTATCTATAAGTATCTGTGCTGCTATATAACTACTTGTTTTATTCTCTCTTAAAGCTTTTTCTAGTTGAGGAATTAATTTAGCTACTTCAGGGTTATTATAAAAATCATTTGTTATACATTCTTTGATCATCTCATGCATCTTATGCAAAGCTTGTTCTTGCCTATTTAAATCAAACCATCCATTCCCCTTAGTTTTATTATGGTAATTACTAATAATATCCCATATTTCTGGTATACCTTCTTTAGTTAAAGCCGAGCAAGTAGTAACTACTGGCTCCCAACCAGAAGGTTGTTTTCTAAAAAGTTTCAAAGCTTTTTCATAATCTGATTTTGCTATCTCTGCTTTTAACCTGTTTTCTCCTTCTGCTTTATTGATAACAACAGCATCTGCCATTTCCATAATTCCTCTTTTAATTCCTTGTAAATCATCTCCCGCATTAGCTAACATTAATAATAGAAAAAAATCGACCATAGAATGAGCAGCTGTTTCACTTTGTCCTACTCCCACAGTTTCAACAAGAATTGTATTAAATCCTGCAGCCTCACATAAAATAATAGTTTCTCGGGTTTTACGAGCAACACCACCTAACGAACCTGCTGAGGGTGAAGGTCTTATAAAGGCATTAGGATCAGCTGATAATTCTTCCATTCTAGTTTTATCACCAAGTATGCTACCTTTTGTTCTAGTACTTGTAGGATCTATTGCTAAAACTGCTACCTTACGACCTATGCTAGTTAAATATTTACCAAAAACCTCTATAAAGGTACTTTTACCTACTCCAGGAACTCCAGTAATAGCTATTCTTATAGAATTACCTGAATAAGGCACACATAATTCTATGATTTTTTGTGATAATTGATAATGCTCATGTAAGGAACTCTCCACTAAAGTAATAGCTCTACTTAACATGCTCCTATCGCCAGCAATAATACCTTTAACAAATTCCTCAACTGTAGGCAATTGTTTTATTTTTTTTTTCAAATTATTAACAACATCTTCACTAACCTGAGCAGGTTGAGGAATACCTTTCTTTATATTAAGTGCTGATTTATTTTTATTAATTTCCAATTTTAAAATTTATCTGTTTAATATCTTTAACATATCTTCTTCTAAGCTAGTAAAAGGTTTTTCAATAATTCTTCCAATCTCTTTATCATAGCGATAAAAAATAAAAGTTGGAACCAATCTTAAAGATAAATCTGCTGCCGAAACCCCAGGTGCTGTTTTATCTGTATCAACACATATTAAGGTAATTTTATTTTGTGTATCAAACTTCAGTTCATCTAATATTTTATAAAAACGAGGTACTTGAACTTTACTATCACTACACCAAGTACCTAAAACTATTGTAATAGTAATGCCGTCAATTAGTCCTTTTAACTTTGAAATATATTCTTGATTAACTGTATAAATATTATATTCTAAGGCAAAATCTCTACCAAACTCTCCACTCAATAAACCTGTTTTATCGCAATAACCAATTAAAATTAATTGATTTGCTTTAGAATCAAATTTTGTTTGATTTAAATTTTGACTTTTAACACTAATCTGTACTAATAATAACAATAAGAAAAATAATTTTGATTTCATTGCTTATTTTGTTTAAAAATTATTTGTAAAGATAATGCTTTTATAAAAATTAATAATTTTTTTTCTTTTTTTATTTAATAAATTTTGAATTTAGTATTTTTTTTCTATTTTTGCAAGCCATATTGTAGATCTTAAATTTAAGGTATTGTCCGATGGTGTAACTGGCAACACGTCTGATTTTGGTTCAGAAGAGTCCAGGTTCGAGCCCTGGTCGGACAACAAAAATTGGGAAAAGCCACTTAAAATGCTAACAAGTGGCTTTTTTATTTTAAATTAAATAATTTATATGTTAAAAATTAAACGTTTTATATTTAATCCTTTCGAAGTAAACACTTATTTAATATATAACGAAAACAATAAAGCTATTATAATAGATGCAGGTTGTTATGAAAAAGAAGAAGAAAAAGAATTACAAAAATTTATAATTGAAAATAACATTCAACCTATAGCTCAAATTAATACTCATTGCCATATTGACCATATACTCGGTAATTATTTCGTTTCAAAAACTTTCAATATCCCTTTATTAATACACAAAGACGGTTTACTATTTCTAAATTCTGCCTCATATTACGCCAATATATTTAACATAAATATGAAAAATGTTGTAAAACCTTCATATTTTATTGATGAAAATTCAAAAATAAATATAGATAAAGAAGTTTTAAATGTAATATATACTCCCGGCCATTCTAATGGTAGTATTTGTATTATTTCTCATTCAAATACTTTCGTCATAACAGGAGATGTACTATTTTACAACAGTATAGGTCGTACTGACTTACCTACTGGAAACATAGAAATATTATTAAAAAATATAAAAGAAAAATTGATGTGTTTACCTGAGAGTTATAAAATTTATCCAGGTCATGGTAATTTTTCATATATTGGGGATGAAAAAAATAATAATCCCTTTTTAAAATGATAAAATTATTTTCATATTATTTGTTAATAATATTCATAAATATAAATAACTTATTATACGCTCAACAAAAACAAATACTCTTAAACCACAAAGCTGATAGCCTACTTAAAACTAAGAATGTCGAAAAAAAATTCTCATTTGTAGTATTAGGAGACTCGCAAAGAACAGATACTTTGCCTTTATTATCGGAAGTTTTTAGCGGAATATTAACAGAAATAAACAACAATCCTATTAAACCTAAATTTATAATAATGTTAGGAGACTTTGTATATTCTGGAACATATAATCAATATGATTATTTTTATAATGCAATATCTTTATTTATGGATACTACAGGTATTGCTTTTTTTTGCCTACCCGGTAATCACAACTTTACAGGAATTCAAGGATTCCAAAATTATATGAATTTTATTGATAATGATTTAGATTACTATTTTGACTATGGCAATAAACGATTTATATTAATTAATAACGTAAATAGCTTAACATATAATAATTACAATGTTACTCAAAATCAAATAGATACAATTAGTAATTGGCTTCAAGAAACAAAAAGACTAAAGTTTGCATTTTATCATCTGTCTTTAGTAAGAAACATACACTCTTCAGGACTAAGTAATCCAGGTTATGCTAGCCTATTATCTACTCTTGAAAATGGAAATATATCAGTGTTTTTTAATGGGCACATACACGAATATAACAAAACTATATATGATAATCTGTACCACATAACTACTGGCGGAGCTGGGGGCCCTCTTACCGGAACTTATAGCCCTCCTAATAATTACAATAATTATCACTGGCTTATGATTACTGTCGATGAATGTGATGGAATATTTTTACAAATGTATAGATACCAAAGTGGCAACGACAGCATATCACAGCTATACGATTTTCATATTAAAGAACCACAATATATTTCTATTTCATCACAATTAACACATAATAAATGTTATGGAGGAATCGATGGTTCAATAAGTATTACTGCCGAAGGAGGCATTACACCAAATACTTATACTTACTTATGGTCAAATGCTGCTAATACGCCAACTATAAATTATTTGCAAGCAGGGACATATACTGTAACAGTTACAGACTCTACTGGATGTTATCAAACAGCCACTTTTAATATCGAAGAGCCATTGCCTATCATTACTCAAATAACTAAACAAGATGCAAAATGTGCAGGGGAAAATAGTGGTCAAATTATGTTAAATGTATCAGGTGGTATTGCTCCATATGCTTACCAATGGTCGAATGGCAGCAACAAGCAAAATTTAGATTCACTATACACAGGGATTTATCAAGTTACTGTTAGTGATAATAACGGGTGCACCCAAACAGATAAAACTATTATTAAAGAACCCTCCCCTATAATTATTCAACCTACAATAATACCAGATACTAATAATAAATGTGTAGCTTCGATATATTTAAACATAGTTGGAGGTATTCCTCCTTATAATTATTTATGGTCGGCACCTTATAACAATATAAATACATCTTATCTTTTAAACATTTGTAATGGGAACTATACTGTTACAGTAACTGATTCAAATGGATGCTATAATTCTTTAACTGTAGAAATAAATAATATTACTCAAAATAATTATGAATACAATAACTATCAAGACAATATAAAAATTACTATTATGCCTAACCCTGTTAAAAACTATATAAAATTACTCTTACCATATGTTTCCGATTACGTTGAAATATCATTATTTAACTTAACAGGCAAAATTATTTTTAATAAATCAATTTATAATTCAATAAATAAAGAAGTTACAATAACACTAAATAATGTTACTGGCGGGCTATATTATATTTCGATAAAAACCATTAAAGAAACTATAATTAGGAAAATCGTTATTGACAAATAATATATTTTTAATTTTTATAAATTTATCTA
>DAOTOD010000004.1:0-16291 GCA_035451165.1 Bacteroidales bacterium | reverse complement strand
GCAGGTATAATAACACTAGTATTTTTTGATATGTTACGGCCTACCTTTTGAGCACGTTTTTTAATTACAAAACTTCCAAAACCTCTTAAGTAAACATTGTCCCCTTTTACAAGGGAATTTTTAACAATATTCATAAATTCTTCCACAGAAGCTTGGACAGCTACTTTTTCAATTCCTGTTTTGTTCGCAATTGCAGTAACAATCTCTGCTTTAGTCATAACAATGATTTTTTATTTAATTTTTTTATTATAAATTAATTTAAATAAGGAAGTGCAAAGATATAAAAAATATTTCATTTAAAATATGTTATAATTTAAATTAAAATTTTTAATAAAAACGATTTATGAAGTCAAAATATATCAATTTATATTAGTGTTAGTTGATAAATAAATGTAATAATAATTAAAAATTGTAGAGATATAATTTATGTTTATATTTTTCTTATAAATTCTCACCAAATTATTTTGCCTTTAGTTTACAAGGGTCGTAAACAATGAGTTTTGTGTGATTGTATGCTTGTTCATATTTAGGAATCCAATACAGTTCTGTATTTTGAATAGCAATTTATTTAATACCATCTGCAAGTAATTTTTCGACCATTAACTGTATAGAGCTTGTTAATGTTAAATATTCTTTTGCTTCATTGTGTGTGTTTCCGGTGAATATTCTACAAAAAATTGTATGTTTGTGAACATCCAGTCCGCATGTTCTTCCCATAAAAGATAAGTTTTAAAATTAATGTACTAATATACGAATGTGCTTCGACACATACAGCACTTTGAGCTCTGACCGGATTTTTATTCGTTTGTGTGTTAAGTAAAAATTTAATGTATATTTGTATTGTAATTAAATTAATTAATATATTAATAATTTAAAAATTTATTTTTATGGTTATTGAATTTAAATTAAACAAGGTACTGATAAGTTTTTTCATTATAATACTTTCAGTTTCTTATGAAATTGTGGCTCAAGAAAATGATATGGTAACATATACTTGGGATAGTTATCACGTTAAGTTTCAAATACCTAAAGATTTGGAAATTATAAAAAGTGATTCTAAATCATTTGTCGCAGGGAATGAAGATATTTCTTTGTCTATTTTTCCACGACTTGAAGAAAATTTAACTTATGATGAAATGGTAGAAGCTCTTAAAGATTGGGCTTATAAAAGTGAAGTAATTTTAACTGAAGACGGTATAATGTCTTTAGATAATTTAAATGGGTATTGGGGAGTTATGGCTGACGGGACAAAAGATTATTGGCCCATTTTTTTAATGCTTATAGTTGATCCAGATTATTCCAACACTAGTTTGTATGTTTGGTTATCATATAGGGAAGATAAGTTACAAAATGCATCGGATATAATATCTAGTTTAACTCCTAATTAAAATTTTTTAAACTGTAATTATTATGTTTGTGGTAGATGAAACAATTGTTTCTGATGATTTTGCTATACATTGTTTCAAATGTGATATAAATAAATGTAAAGGAGCTTGCTGTATACATGGCGATGCAGGAGCACCTCTTAATAAAGAAGAATTGCCTATTCTTGAAAAAATTTTACCAGAAGTAGAACCTTTTCTCACAAAACAGGGGAAAGAAGCAATAAAAAAATATGGAGCTTGGGTGCAAATTTCTGATGATGAATATGTTACTCCATTAGCTGAAAGTTCAGAATGTGCTTATGTATATTTTTCTGATAATAATATAGCTATGTGTGCCATTGAAAAAGCATGGTCATTTCGATTAATAGAATTTAGAAAGCCTATTTCCTGCCACTTATATCCAGCAAGAATTACACAATTTAAAAATTTTATTGCAATTAATTATCATCAATGGTCCATTTGTCAAGAAGCTGTTATTAATGGGGAATCTAAAGATATTAAATTATATGAGTTTTTAAAAGAACCTTTTATTCGTAAATTTGGTATTAATTGGTACAATAAATTATTATCTTCTATTAGAAAAAGAAAATAATATTTATTTTATTTAAATATTTAACATGTTTATCTGTGAAAAATTAAATTTGTTTTTGAAATAATATAGACCAAAAGAGAAAACTTTTAAGTAACTTTTTGTTATTATTTTTTTCATAATTTAATTGTTTATACTTTTGCATAACTAATAATTAATATAAAAAGATAATATTATGAATATTTATGAAAAATTAGTCGCGGGCGAAGCTAAATTATCGTTAATAGGTTTAGGTTATGTTGGTTTACCTATAGCTCTTGAATTTGCCCGTAAAATTAAAGTTATAGGATTTGATATTAGAGAAGATAGAATAGAAATGATGAAAAATAAAATAGATCCTAGTAAAGAAATAGCTCCTGAAGAGTTTGAAAATCGAACTATTGAATTTACATCATCTTTAGATAAGCTACGAGAAGCTACTTTTCACATAGTTGCTGTACCTACTCCTATAGATTCTAGCAATATGCCTGATTTAAGGCCCCTTTTAAGCGCTACTGCTAGCGTTGGAAAAATATTAAAAAAAGGCGATTATGTAGTTTATGAATCTACAGTTTATCCTGGTTGTACAGAGGAAGATTGTATCCCTATTCTTGAAAAAGAATCAGGGTTAAAATATATTATAGATTTTAAAGTTGGATATTCTCCTGAACGTATTAACCCAGGTGATAAAGAACATACTATCTCTACTATTAAAAAAGTTGTATCCGGTTGCGATGAAGAATCTCTTAATATAATTGCTAATGTTTATAAATTAGTTGTTAAAGCTGGCATTCATAAAGCTCCTTCTATTAAAGTAGCTGAAGCTGCTAAAATTATAGAAAATACACAACGCGATGTTAATATAGCTCTTATGAATGAATTATCAATTATTTTTAACAGAATGAATATTAATACTTTTGATGTTATTGAAGCAGCAAGCACTAAATGGAATTTTTTAAAATTTTATCCAGGACTCGTGGGAGGACATTGTATAGGCGTTGATCCTTATTACTTAACTTATAAGGCTAAAAAATATCGTTATCATCCTCAAGTAATTAATTCTGGTAGATTCGTTAATGATTCTATGGGATTTTATATAGCTAAACAACTTGTTAAAAAACTTATTGCACAAGGTAAAAATATTCTTAAATGTAAAGTACTTGTTATGGGCGTTACTTTTAAAGAAAATGTTAGCGATATTAGAAACTCTAAAGTGGCTGATTTAATATCAGAATTGAAAACTTATGGTATAAAAGAAGTTCACGCTATCGACCCATACGCCTCTTCAGATGAGTTATTACACGAATATGGTTTTGCTTTAAAGGAAAATATTGATAACGATTATGACGCTGTCGCTGTCGCTGTTATGCATAAACCTTATTTAGACTATAATGAAGAATGGTTCGAAAAAATTTTAAAACCTGAAGCAATATTTTTAGATGTTAAAGGTGCTTTTAAAGGTAAAATAAAAAAATTTAATTATTGGAGCCTTTAATTGAATAAAGCTAACTTAGGTGAATGGATGATAATAGTAAAATACTGGTAACAGGAGGAACAGGTTATATAGGTTCTCATACTGTTGTTGAACTTCAACAGGCAGGATTTGATGTAATTGTTGCCGATAATTTATCAAACTCTTCAGCTAATGTGATTGACTTAATAACTCAAATAACTGGTAAAAAACCTGCTTTCGAAAAAATAGATTTGTGTGATAACTTGGCTTGTGATTATTTGTTTCATAAATATAATATTACAGCAGTAATCCATTTTGCTGCTTTTAAAGCTGTTGGAGAATCAGTAAAAGAACCTTTAAAATATTATAAAAATAATTTATTTTCATTAATAAACTTGCTCGAATCAATGAAGAAAAATAATATTAGTAAAATTATTTTTTCTTCTTCTTGTACTGTTTATGGGAACCCTGATAAATTACCTGTAAATGAAACTATGCCAGTAAAACCTGCCCTTTCACCTTACGGTAATACAAAACAAATAGCCGAAGAAATATTATATGATGAAGTTAATACTCAAAAAAAATTTAATGTAATATCCCTTCGTTATTTTAATCCAATAGGGGCACATCATACAATTATTATAGGTGAAGATTGTAAAGATGAACCTAATAATCTTATACCATATATAACGCAAACAGCTATTGGGAAAAGACCTTTTTTAAGAGTATTCGGTAATGATTATGATACGCCAGATGGAACACCTATAAGAGACTATATACACGTTTCGGATGTTGCTTTAGCTCACGTTAGTGCTTTACAGCGTCTTGTAAATAATAAAAACGAAAAAAACTTTGAAATTTTTAATTTGGGGACAGGGAAAGGTTATTCTGTACTCCAAATTATTAAAACCTTTGAAAAAATTTCAGGTATAAAATTACCTTATAAAATAGTTGAACGACGCCCCGGCGATGTTCCTGCTGTGTGGGCTGATACTTCATTAGCAAATAAGGTGCTAGGGTGGAAAGCTTCTAAAGATCTCGATGAAATGATAACTTCTGCATGGAAATGGGAACTAAAAAAAGCAAATAAATTATAATTGTTTTTATATGACAAAGAAAATTTTAATCACAGGTGGTGCAGGCTTTATAGGTTCACACGTTGTTAGATTTATGGTTAATAAATATCCTGATTACCATATTTTTAATCTTGATAAGCTTACTTATGCAGGTAATCTCGCTAATCTAAAAGATATTGAAAATAAGTTTAATTATACCTTTATTTATGGTGACATAGTGGATGCTAATTTTATTATGAAATTATTTGCTGAAAATAATTTTGATGGAGTTATTCATTTAGCTGCAGAGTCTCATGTTGACAGATCTATCGTTAATCCTACTGATTTTATTTATACTAATATAGTCGGTACAGTTAATCTTTTAAATGCGGCAAAAGAAATATGGAAGAAAAATGATTATAAAAATAAGTTGTTTTATCATATAAGTACTGATGAAGTATATGGTTCTTTAAATGATACAGGATATTTTACAGAAGATACTCCTTATGCTCCAAGAAGTCCATATTCTGCTTCTAAAGCTAGTAGCGACCATTTAGTTCGTGCTTATTATCATACATATAGATTACCTATTATTATTACTAATTGCTCTAATAATTATGGCCCCTTTCAATTCCCTGAAAAATTAATCCCTCTTGCTATAAATAATATTAGAAATAAAAAGCCTATCCCTATTTATGGTAAAGGTGAAAATGTGCGCGATTGGCTATATGTTGAAGATCACGCTAATGCTATTGATATAGTATTTCATAAAGGTAGTATAGGACAAACTTATAACATCGGCGGAATGAATGAATGGCGTAATATAGATTTAATAAAACTTTTATGTAGTATAATGGATAAAAAACTTAATAGAACTGACGGTGAATCAGCTACACTTATTACTTACGTTAAAGATAGGGAAGGACATGATTTACGTTATGCTATTGACCCCTCTAAAATTAAAAGAGAATTAGGTTGGTCCCCTAAATATGATTTTAAAACAGGATTAGAAAGAACGGTTGATTGGTACTTAGCTAATCAAAAATGGTTAGATGAGGTTACGTCAGGAGAATACCAGAAATATTACGAAACACAATATAAAAACAGATAAAATGTTATACAAAAATACCTTTCATACAGAAAATTTAAGTCAATATACTTTTTTAGTTACAGGTGGTGCAGGCTTCATAGGATCAAATATAGTTGAGTATTTATTAAATTATAATGCTGGTAAAGTAAAAGTATTAGATAATTTTTCAACAGGGCTAAGACAAAATATTGATGATTTTATAAATAAGCCTAATTTCGAAATAATAGAAGATGATATAACAAATATAAATGCATGCCGAAAAGCTTGTGAAGATGTCGACTATGTCATTCATCAAGCAGCTTTAGGTTCTGTCCCCCGTTCAATTAAAGATCCTATAACTACAAATTTAAATAATGTCAATGGCTTCCTTAATATGCTTATAGCGGCTCGTGAAGCTAAAGTAAAAAGGTTTGTTTATGCTAGTTCGTCTTCAGTTTATGGCGATAGTAACATATTACCCAAAAAAGAGGAATATACAGGTAAGCCTCTTTCTCCTTATGCTGTAAGTAAAATTACTAATGAGCTCTATGCTAATGTATTTTATAAAAATTATGGCATAGAAGTTATAGGCTTACGATATTTTAACGTTTTTGGCCCTCGACAAAATCCCAAAGGTCCTTATGCTGCTGTAATCCCATTATTTTTTGAAAAGATCTTAAAAAATTTACCACCTCAAATTGATGGTGATGGAGAACAAACTCGTGATTTTACGTTTATAGAAAATGCAGTACAAGCTAATATTAAAGCAATATTTTGTAAAAATAAAAATGCTGTGGGAAATGTTTTTAACATAGCTTTTGGATCTGCTACTTCTATAAACAAATTATTTGAAATGATTTGCTCTATAGCTAATAAACAAATAAAAGCTGAGCACCGAGCAGCCCGCTTAGGAGATATTAGACAATCACTTGCAGATATAAATAAAGCTTGCGAAATACTTGACTATAAACCACTTATTGATGTTAAAGAAGGACTAAAAATTTCTTTTGAATGGTATAAAAACAATATTTTAAATTTTAATTAAATTTCTAAAAATCTTCGTACGAATTCCAATTGTAATGGTACAGGCCGTCGAGCAATCTTTTATGTTTTTCTTCCGGAGTAAGCTTTTCATATTCTAATTTCTCTTTTTCAAATTCTATTCTTTTTCTTTCAGCTATTTCATGTAGTTTTTGCATATATCTATCTTCCATTCTTTTTTTTAGAAAATCGTTAGCTACATTAGGAAAAAGTTCTAATAATAATTCGTCTTCTTCATTTGCAGCAAGAGGTAAGTTACCATACTCGGGGAATAACTTATTTTCTTGTTTTTTATAATTTGTTGTATCGTAAGGTATTTCTTCTTCAAAACCTGTAATTTTTTTTCGGAATTCAGGCTTGATAGGTATAGGAGTTTTACCATAAAAACCTTTTACAAGGTTTATAAATTGAGTAGATTTTGTAGTATAATGAGGTTCTCCTTTATTTTCATCTATCACACAGTTTACAGCTTGAACTCCAACAATTTGGCTTGTAGGAGTTACCAAGGGTGGGCACCCGGCATCTACTCTTACAATAGGAACTAATTCTAATACTCTATTAAGTAAATGATCTAGTTTTAATTGTTTTAATTGCGAAAGCATATTAGTGTACATACCTCCTGGTATTTCAGCTTTTTTAACAGCTTCATCAGGAGCAGGGAAGTTAAAATATTTTTCGATTTTATGGCAAACCTCTAAAAGCTCTTTTTCTTTATCATTTTTAGCAAAATCAATGGCTTCTTCTAACCATTTGTTAACATAAGTAGGTAATTTAGGATAAGCAATGTTAAATTCTATAGGGAATATTTTATAAGAATCAAATTCAGCTAATTCTGCTCTTATTTTCCGTAATTCTTTATCAATTTGATATACTACTTCCCTGTTTACATTAGTGTCTATATTTAATTTATCAGCAAAAAGTTGGATGATTTCATAAGGAGGAGCTGCTGGCCCTCCCGCAAATGACATTATTGCAGTGTCAACAATATCAACACCTTTCACAATAGCTGTTAAAGTAGAAGCTAATCCATATCCTGGTGTGCAATGAGTATGAATATTAATAGGAACTTTTATTTCAGATTTCAAACGACTTATTAATAACCCAGTTTTTAGAGGGGTTATTAATCCTGCCATATCTTTTATTGTAATAATGTCAGCTCCTAAAGCTTCTAATTCTTTAGCTTTATTAACAAAATATTCAATAGTGAAAATATTATGTGGTAGTTTTTGCCTTTTTAAAAAAGCTTTTATTTTTTGTTTTCTAGTAAAAACAGGGTCAACAGTGTAGCAAACGGCACAATCGGCTATACCTCCATTTTCTTTAACAAATTTTATGGAGGATTTCATATTATTGATATCGTTAAGAGCATCAAATATTCTCATTATGTCAATACCTGCTTTAATAGCATTTCTACAAAAGCCCTCAATAACCTCATCGGGGTATGGATTATAGCCAAATAAATTACGTCCTCTTGAAAGAGCTGTTAATTTAGATTTGTTATTTATAACTTGTTTTATTTTTTTTAATCTTTCCCATGGATTTTCATTTAAAAATCTTATAATAGAATCAGGAACGGCCCCTCCCCATACTTCCATAGCATAAAAACCAGCTTCGCTAAATAAAGGTAAAACTATATCAATCTGAGATTGTTTCATACGTGTAGCATAAAGAGATTGTTGCCCATCACGTAATGTTACATCTCGGATTAAAAGCTTTTTATTATTTGTCATTTTAAAATAAATTTAAAAAACTTGCAAAGGTAAGTTATTTATGCTTTACAATGTTATTTTTTTTTATTTTTTAATTCTTCTTCTATTCTTAATATATCTGCTAGGGAATTGTTTTTTAAAATGTTTACACTTTGGTTTCTTACTTCTTTTATTATATTTCTAAATCCACAGGTGCTTTCATCTTTGTGAAAAGGGCAAGCTTGATAGTATTTAAACGTAGCACATGGAAGCAAAGCTATAGCTCCGTCGAAGAGTCTTATTATATCAGCTATGTTAATTTCACTTGGATGTTTAATAAGATAATATCCACCTCCCTTTCCTTTTTTGCTTCCTAAGTATCCTGAATTTTTTAAATCTAATAATATATTTTCTAAAAATTTTTTAGGTATAGTTTGTTGTTTTGCAATATCACTTATTAATATTGGTCCTTTATTATATTCTTTAGCAAGCCTTGTTAAGGCAACTATAGCATATTGTACTTTTTTAGATAACATAATTTGTAAAATGTAATAATAAATTTATTTGAAAATCAAAATTAAGTGTTTTTTAATAAATTTGACATTTATTTTTATATAATTAACATATTATGAATAAAATAAGTGTTATAAAAATATTATTGATTGCAAGTATTTTTTTATCATCATGCAATTCTTATAATGTTATTAATGTTAGCAAAGTTCAAACATCAACATTTGCTAAATATCCTGGGATATACTATGCTTTACCTCAAACAGTTATTACTATTGATGTTAATGTTACAGCTAAAGAATATATTAAAGGTCCTTATGCTGCTTTTTCGAATAAATTTTTAGGAATATCTAATCCTATTACTTCTAATTGTGTAACTTACAAAATTACTGATATAAAACTAGGCTATTATGTTGAACCCGATCCGTTAAATTTTTATTATGTAGAGATAAAAAATAGGTTATTAAAAAATAAACTTTTTTCATTTATTAGCTTGGATGAAGCTGGAATAATTCAATCTTTTAATGATATTAATAATTTTTCATATTATCAAAAAAAACCAGATTATATAAATTATTTACCATCTTCTAATGATGAATCTTTTATTCAATATTCAGGAACAAATTTCATTGAAAAGGTTGATACTTTACTTGAAAAAGTTTTTCAAGACACTATAATATTTGAAAAACAAATGTTAAAATCAACTTATATTGAGAAAACTACAGAGCAAAAAGCTATAGAAGCAGCCGATTTTATATTAAAACTTCATGAATATAAAGTTAATTTACTTAGTGGGTTGCAAGAGGTTCCTTATTCAAAAGAAGTTATGGAATATATGATTAATAAACTTGAAAATATGGAGACAGAGTATTTGAAACTATTTACAGGCTATACTAAAACATCTGTTTTTAAGTATAGGTATTCTTATACGCCTTCTCAGTCTTTGACTGATAGTATTATAATAATACCATTATTTAAATTTTCACCTGAGTTAGGTATACTTAATTTAGATAATTCAAAAGGTGAAACAGCTTCTTTGAAAATAGTAAAAAATGGCGCTAATAATATTTTGTCGAATTATTTAAATAACATTAACAATCCAAGCAGAAAAGAAAAAAAACTTTTTTACAGAATACCTGAAAATGTTAAAATAAGTTTAATTATTAATAATGAAGTAAAGGCCGATGCTGTTATGCAAGTTGCTCAATTAGGTTCTATAGCTAAAATACCCTTAAATAAAAATAAAATTATTTTCTGGAATAACACAGGAGCAATAAAAACTATTAGTTTTAGTAAATAAAAAATATTTTAATAAATTATTGATTTTAATATTTTTTGATAAAATTCTCCTATAAGAGGTAGCGGTTTGTTTTCTCCTTTTATAGCACTTATTAATCCTAATAACCAAAACACAAAAATACCTAAATAACCGAAATATAAAATTATCATTAATATCCATCCAATAATTGGTATTAATAAAAGCATAATTTGTGCTACTGCTGTAGCCATTGATGTAAGCATTAATCCTAAACTTTGCCTTATATGTAATGTTGACATTTCACTTTTCTGTTCATTTGAATGCATAATTATAGCTATTATCCAACCTATTATTGTTAAATATGCTAATAAAGAAATGGTTTTTTCATTATTATATTTCTCAGATTTTACATTATTGTCAGAAATATTAATATTACCAATATTTTCATTTTGTTTTTGTTCTTCCATAGTTTTTTATTTTAAATTTATAGAATTAATGACAAATATAATTTTTTTAGTAATACTTTAAAAAAAATATCTTTTTAAAAATTAGCTGTTATTTTTAAATTTAATTGACGAGGGGTTAAATAATTAGGTACAGCATAATTAAGACCTTCTGAATCTTGTATCCATATATAAGAAACAGTATTGTTTATTTGTAATAAGTTAAATACTTCTAAACTTATCCAGATTGATTTAAAATAACTAAAAATGTTTTGTTTTTTAATTATGATATCTTCATCTTTAATTTTTTTTGAAAAACCTATGTCAACCCTCTTATAAGGAGGTATTCTTAAAGTGTCTTTGTATCTTTTATCATCAGGTGGGCCAAAAGGTAATCCACTACCAAAAACAAGATTTAGATGCATCCTATAAGTGGGGTTTTTGGGTAGAAAATCTTGAAAGAATATATTAAACATTACTCTTTGATCTGTAGGACGGGGAATATAACCAGGTTCATGTCGTATACTATCCGTAGCAATTTTATCATAAGTATTTTCTTTTATTAGTTCCCCTGATTTATTATAATATTCATAATAATAATCATTTTTTAAATTCTCTTTTGTATTCATAAGTGAAATACTTGCCCACGATTCTAGCCCTCTAACAAATTCTCCATTTATTTTAAGGTCTATACCAGTAGCATAACCTATAGCTAAATTGTCCCCAAAATATCTTATTCTCACGTTATCTATAGTATATGGTATTAAGTTATTAAGATATTTATAATATAATTCTGTTGTCCATACAAATGGTCTATTCCATGCTCTGAAGTTCCAATCTTGACTTATTACGAAATGATATGATTCTTGTGCCCTTACATTTTTATTTATCTTCCCGTTTAAGTCTCTTAATTCTCTGTAAAAAGGAGGTTGGTAATATACACCTGTAGATATCCTATATTTAATGTTACTTTGCCAAGTAGGTTCATAAGCAATTGTAAATCTTGGACTTATTAAAAATTGTTTGTTTAAGTCCCAATAGTTAAACCTTGCTCCTGCTATGAATACTAATGTATTGTTTTTTGATATCCATGAATTTTGTAAATAACCAAAAATTCTATTTGAAGTAAGGTTATTAATTGTTTTAACAACATTTTGTAGTTCAAGAGTGTAATATGGTTGTAGCTCAGGTATTTTATAACCTACTGAATCGGGGGGGTAAGGTATAGAATACCCAGCAGAATCAATATATTTCCATTCAGATATTTTATCTGAAATTTCTTCATGTTGATATTTTAATCCCCAATCTAATTGTTTTCTTTTAATATTATATGTTCCTTTAAGTTCAAAGCTTATAACATTAGCAGTTAAACTGTTACGGGCATGATTCATAAATGTACCTATTCCTCTTTCAAATGCTTCTTGTCCAAAGTCATCTTTACCTAAGTTGGTTTCTAGTTCATATAGCCAATATTGACCCATTATATCGTAATTTTCACTTTCATTAGTTTTAAAAGCAGATGTTATTAATTTTAACCTGAGGCTATCTTTAACCTTCCAAGTCAGTGTGTAGCCTCCTAACATTGTTTCAAATTTGTCTGTTTCTTGTCCGTCAAAATATATCTTTAATTTTAAGGCTTCATTTAAGTTCCCAAAGCTAGTTTCTCTTGTTTGTGGTATTACTTTATAAGCATTATTAGAATAGTAAGTTATTAGATTTGATTCTAATTTTGAAGAATGTTGATAGGTGTAAAACCCTTGAATATCAATAAAATTAGGTTTATAATCTCCTTTTGTTTCAAGGCTTTTAAGTATATATCGATTGGTTTTATGCCTTATACCAACCATATATGTAAATTTACCTTTTTTTGAAACGTCTTCTACTAATGCTGATATTCCTAATAGGCTTAAATTTATGTTTTTAAATTCTTTAGTAGGTTTACGATAAGTAATATCTAATACTGATGACATTTTATCACCATATTTGGCTTCAAAACCACCTGCGGAAAATAAAATATTTGAAACCATATCAGGGTTTAAAAAACTAAGCCCTTCTTGTTCACTATTTCTTATTAGAAGAGGTCTGTATATTTCTATATCATTTACGTAAACTAGATTTTCGTCATAATTGCCACCTCTAACATTATATTGAGAACTTAATTCATTAGAGGAGTACACACCCGGAAAAGTTTTTATGATGCTTTCAATTCCATTACTTGGTGTAGGAATTACCATAGCTGTTTTATGATTAACTTTTTGTAATCCTGGGTCTAAACTTGATTTGCCTTTAATAATAACAGGATTTAATTCAGTAGTAGCAGTATATAATTGAAAATTAATTTCTTTTCTTTGCCCTGGTTTGACAGCAAAAGTGTCGGTAATGGTAATTTTACCGGTATATCTAGCAAAAATAATCAACTTTTTATTTGCAGGTACCTTGAATTCGTAACTACCTAAATGATCAGTTTGTTGCCCAATAGGTTTGAGTAAATTTATGATTCCTACATCTGCTGATTGTAAAGGATTACCAAAAGGATCAGTAACTTTTCCATATACAGTTCCTTCTTCTTGAGCTATGGTTATAGTACTTATAATAATATTATAGAATAATAAGAGTAATATTTTATAATTATTATGCATATACCAATTAACAATAATTATTATTCTTCTTTTCTTTTAAATTTGCCTTCACGCCATGCTTGTATAAATTGTGCCCATGCTATTGGATTAAGCAAATTATTTGGAGGTAATTGACCAGCATAATATAAACGAGATGTTCTTTTATCCATAGTATATTTATAATTTAAACTACCATCCATTTTATAATTCGTTAATCTTTCCTTCATTTCGGCTCGTTGTAAGTTTTTTTCAGCAATTTTATAAGCATCGTCAGGTATTTCAAGTTTTAAAAAAGCATTCTTGAATTGCTCTGGAGATGGCCAAGGATATATTACTGTTTCGGGTAGTAGTAAAGTGTCTTTTGTCAAAGCTTGAATAAGGCTATATCTATTTTGTGTGATAGTATCAGGTATTTTGAATATAATTGGTTTGTAACCTAATGTAGAAAATATTATTTCATCGTTTTTTTTGGCTACAAATGAAAAAAAACCGTAATAATCTGTTATTGTGCCTTTTTTTGTATTTTTTATTAAAATGTTTACAAAAGGAAGAGGCTTAAGACTATCGGAAGTAACTACCACACCTGAAAACTGAATTAAATTATTTTGCTGAGCTTGAATACTAATATCAAAATAGATTGTTTTTACTATTATTATTAAAATTATTAAAAATAAATGACGTTTCAATTCTTTTTGGGTTTAATTGAGCAAAATTATTTAAATTTAACGAATATCAAGTATAATTATTTTTATTGAGCAATATAATTAAATTTTAAAAATAAAATAATTTAAAATTTAATATGAAATTGAAAATTTTTAGCTATGATTAGCAAAATAAAAATAACTAATATCTTAAAAAAAAGAAATTAACAATAAAACTTAGTAAAATAAAATTATATGAAAGAAAACTTATAAAATAAATTTATTATATGCCAATGAAAAAAAGCAAAATTTTTATATATACCCTTTTTTCATTAAATCTTTTAAACAAGCTGATATGCCTTTTTTATCAATAGTACGTAAAGCTGAAGTTGAAACCTTTAGTCTAATCCAACGTTTTTCTTCTGGCAAAAATATTTTTTTAACTTGAAGATTAGGAGCAAAAATTCTTTTAGTTTTAATATTTGAGTGAGAAACATTATGACCTATCATTCTCCTTTTACCTGTTAACTGACACTCTTTAGCCATTTCAACTTTGTTTTAATGTTTAAAATTATGAATTTGCAAAGTAAGTGAAAAAAAATGATTAATCAAAATTTATTTAAAAATATTTTTTAATTAAGCTTTATTAATATTTTAATGTTAAAAATATAAGAAAGTTTAAAAACAGTACATTTTCATAAAACAGTTTAATTTTGCAAAAATTAATAATTTTTAAAAATAATGTAATGCAAACTATAGAAGAAATTTTGACTTATAAAATAACAGAAGCTTTTAAACAATGCTTTAATGTGAAAATTTTTGCTAATGATGTTAAAATAGAAAAAACTCATTATGGCTTTCAGGGAGATTTAACTTTTATAGTTTTCCCGTTTGTAAAACTTCTTAAAGTACCTGCTGATTATATAGCTCAAAAAATAGGAGAGTATTTGAAACAAACTGTATAGGAAGTAGTTGATATACAAATAGTAAAAGGCTTTTTAAACATTACAGTTTCAGATATTTATTATATAAAGTGGCTTAAAGATAATTTTAATAATAATAATTTTAAATGCCCAAAGTTAAATATACCACCAATTGTATTAGAATTTTCATCACCTAATACTAATAAGCCTTTACATTTAGGACATATAAGAAATAATTTGTTAGGATGGTCCTTATCTCAAATTTTAGAGGCAGCAGGTTATAACGTAATTAAAGTTAATTTGATAAATGATAGAGGCATACATATTTGTAAATCTATGCTTGGTTATATGAAATGGGGCAATGGTGAAACACCTGAAAATACTGGTATTAAAGGTGATAAATTTGTTGGGAAATATTATGTGCTTTTTGAAACCCAATATAAGAAAGAAGTACAAGAACTTATAGCACTAGGAATACCAGAAACAGAAGCTCTGCTTAAAGCCCCTCTAATTATTGAAGCTCAAGAAATATTGAGAAAGTGGGAAACTGGTGATGAAAAAATTGTTTCATTATGGAAAAAAATGAACTTATGGGTACTTAATGGTTTTAATGAAACTTATAACCGTTTGAAAATATATTTTGATAAAATATATTATGAATCTGATATTTATCAATTGGGTAAAAATATTATTAAATGGGGATTAGCTAATAATACGGTGTTTGCTGAAGAAGATGGCTCTATATGGGCTGATTTTACAAATGAAGGATTAGATAAAAAATTATTATTACGCTCTGATGGAACTTCTGTTTATATAACTCAGGATATAGGTGTTGCAGTACAGAGATATGATGAATATAAACCATATAAAATGATTTATGTTGTTGGTAATGAACAAATTTACCATTTTGATGTCCTTAAAAGGATAATTAAAAAACTGGGATTCGAATGGTATGATAAAATCTATCATCTTTCATATGGTATGGTAGAATTACCTGAAGGCAAAATGAAAACACGTGAAGGCAAAGTTGTAGATGCAGATGACTTGATGGACCAAATGTTCGAAACTGCTAAAAATATTACCACTGAATTAGGCAAAATTGATGACTTAAATGATGAGGATGCCCGTAATTTGTATGAAATGATAGGATTAGGTGCTTTAAAATATTTTATTTTAAAAGTTGATCCTAAAAAAAATATGTTATTTAACCCTGATGAATCAATAGATTTTAATGGTAATACAGGCCCTTTTATTCAATATACTTATGCAAGAATAAATTCTTTACTAAAGAAAGCAGTAGAAGCAGGTAATAATTTTTATACATATGATATTAACTTTAATATTTTATCTGTTGAAAAAAATTTAATTAAATTATTAAAAGAATATAAAATTATTATTAAACAAGCTGCTGAAGAATTAAATCCTGCTATCGTTGCTAATTATGTTTATGAATTATCTAAATTGTTTAACCAGTTTTATCAAGAAATCCCAATATTAAAAGAAAAAGATAATAATATTAAATCTTTTAGACTTGCCTTAGCTTGTTTAACTTCTTATGTTATTAAAGATAGTTTATTATTACTTGGAATAGATGCTCCAGCTCAAATGTGAAGTTTTATAATAAATTTTATTTATCGCA
>DAOTOD010000003.1:0-19141 GCA_035451165.1 Bacteroidales bacterium | reverse complement strand
AATTCTTCTTGGATAGTAGGTATAGATAAGCCCGATGATAATATAGGCTACCAGCATAATTTAAAAGCAAAAGTTAAACTCGATAATATGTCAGTAGCTACTTCTGGAAATTATAGAAAATATTACATAAAAAACGGAATTAAATATTCACATACCATAGACCCTACAACAGGCTATCCAGTTAATCATTCATTACTAAGTGCTTCTGTATTTCATAAAAGCTGTACTATTGCTGATGCTTATGCTACAGCTTTTATGGTGATGGGTATTAAAAAAACTATAGAATTTTTAAAATCACATCCTGAACTTGAAGCATATCTTATATATGCTGACGATAAAGGGAACACAAAAACATTTATCACTAAAGGTTTATGTTCTATACTTATTGAAGAAAATTCTTCAAAAGATTAATAAAAAAATTAAATTATATTTTATCTAAGTTTTATTAAGAAAATACTGTAATATTTGATAATATTAAAAACCTGAAATTAAAATTACTATACTTTTTCATATAACCCACTGCTGTAAAACCTTCTAATAGTGTATAAAATTAACAAAAACAACACATTAATATTTTAAAGAAAAAATTAGAAGTAAGAATTTTCAATAGTGAGCTATAATATAAAACATGTAATTAACTTATTTTTGAACAAAATTTTACATAAAAATTGTATTTTTTTAATTAATATTAATTGTTTAAATCATAAATTAGTTAATTTCACGTTAAAATAACAAATCAAAAAATAAAACATTATGAAAAAAGAACATCAACTTAAAGAATTAAATATAAACGTTTATTTACAAAGCGAAAGCCCAACAAGATCAAGAGTAAAGGCAGATACATTTGAGATAATAATTGATGAACCTGAAAGTTTTGGAGGAACAAATATGGGCCCCACCCCCGTTCAGGTACTTCTAATGTCATTAGCTGGGGTTGTATTAACATTACAGGGCATCAAGTAGCTAAAGAAATGGGACTACAATTAAATAAATTAACATTAGAAATTAATGGGATATTAGACCCTTCTGCTTTTATGGGCATTTCGTATGAAAATAGAGCCGGATTTAAAATCATTAATGTGAATGTAAATGTTGATTTTGCAAAAGCAACACAAGAACAAGTAAACCAATGGATTAAAGAAACCGAAAAACGTTGTCCTGTAAGTGATAATATACAAAATAATACAAAAATTAACATTAACATTAAACAATAATTAAATTCCATGGAAAATCTTTTTGAAAATTATGGTTTTTATAGGGATAAGCTATTACATGTTTCTTCCAAAGAGGCTTATGAGCTATGTTTAAAAGGAGCTATTTTATTAGATGTTAGAGAAGAATATCTTAATTCTTTTAAAAAATTTGATGTCCCTTACATTATTTATATTCCTTTAAGTAAAATAAAACAAAATGATTATAAATTAAATAAAGAATCCTGTTTTTACATAGTAGCTGATTCTGCTGGGCTTAGGAGTAAAGAAGCTGCTAAATTATTACTTTCTAATAATTTCTTAAATATAGCCAATATGGCTGGAGGATTAATAGAATGGGAAAGAGCTAATTTGCCTTTAATAATTAATAACAATGAAAAATTAACAGGTTCATGCATGTGCCAATTAAAAAAACATAATAATAACTCATGAAAATATTAATCCTTTGCACCGGTAACAGTTGCAGAAGTCAAATGGCTGAAGGCTTTTTGAAAACATTTATGCATGATGCAGTAATTGTCTCTGCAGGTACTAATCCTGAAAAAGAAGTTAATCCTTACGCTATAAAAGTAATGTCTGAATGCAATATAGATATAAGTAAAAATAAGCCCAAAAATGTATCAGATTTTTTAAACAAAGATTTTGATTATTTAATTACAGTGTGCGATAAAGCTAAAGAAACGTGTCCTGTTTTTAATGGAAAAGTAAATAAACGTATTCATATAGGTTTTGAAGACCCTGCTTATTTTAAAGGCACTGAAGAAGAAATACTTAACAAACATAGAGAAATAAGAAATGAAATATATTTAAAACTTAAAGATTTTTATAATAAAATAATAAAGTCTTAATATTAAATTAAAAAAAATAATATTATGGCAACTTCACAAAAATTAAATTTTCTAGATCGTTATTTAACACTATGGATTTTTGTAGCTATGTTTGTTGGGGTGATTTCTGGATATTTAATGCCTGAAATTGCTTTATTCTGGGAAAAATTAAAACCTTCACCTGATAGCACGACCAATATACCTATAGCTATAGGGCTTATTATTATGATGTATCCTCCTTTAGCAAAAGTAAAATACGAAGAATTAGGCGATGTATTTAAAAACTTGAAAATTCTTTTGTTGTCGTTATTTCAAAATTGGATTATTGGTCCTTTATTAATGTTTTTTCTTGCTATATTATTTTTTATTGTTTTCCCCGGCGAAAATAATTCTAACCTGCCTTATATGTATGGTATCATCATGATAGGTTTAGCTCGTTGTATAGCTATGGTTATTGTATGGAATGATCTTGCTAAAGGTGATACTCAATATGCAGCAGGATTAGTAGCCTTCAATTCTATATTTCAGGTACTTTTTTATTCAGTATATGCTTATTTTTTTATTGCTGTTTTACCTGCATGGTTTGGTTTGCCTACAAACACAGCTGTTGAAAATATTACAATTGGTAACATAGCAGAAAGTGTATTTATATATCTTGGAATTCCATTTATAGCTGGATTTATAACTCGTTTTGTTTTAATCAAAGTTAAAAATAAAGACTGGTATTATAACAAATTTATTCCTAAAATAAGTCCCTTAACTCTTATAGCTCTCTTATTTACTATTATTGTAATGTTCTCATTAAAAGGTAAATACATAATACAAATTCCCGGCGATGTAGTTATAATAACTATACCATTACTTATTTATTTTGTATCAATGTTTATCATATCTTTTTTAATGAGCAAAAAATTTGGAGCCACATACGAACAATCAACAACTTTATCGTTTACCGCAGCAAGCAATAATTTTGAATTAGCTATTGCGGTTGCTATTTCTATTTTTGGTATAAATTCAGGTGAAGCCTTTGCAGCAGTAATAGGGCCTTTAGTAGAAGTACCAGTAATGATAAGCTTAGTAAATTTAGCCTTTTTCTATAAAAAGAAATATTTTAATAATATAAATAATATATAATTTTATTTGTCACTGTTTCTTAACTTTTATTTCAGGAGTACTTATAACATTACTTTTATGCAAAGCTCTGTCAACTATATAAGCCTGAAACAATATTGTATCATAAGTAGTTAAAGGATTATTAATAAAAAGTGTAATTTCTATATCCCCTTTTAAAGCTTTATTTTTACCACTAGGTGTAAGAAAAGGGATTCTAGAATTATTAGGGAATGGTAATTCTATTTCTTTTATAATGCCTTTTTGCTTTTCAAAATATTTAATAAAAAAATTATAATAATATGCACTATCGCGACTAAAAGGTCCAAAAGTATCACCAGGAGCCAACCCTATATCACCATCACCATCAGTAAATGAAATTTTTAATATTCCCTTTTCATCAATACCTAAACTATTTTGTATTTTTGTAAAATCAACATACTCAATATGTGGAACAAAGGGGTATTCTTCTTTTTTAATACATGATGAAAATAAAATACCTATTGCTAAAAATATTATTAAAAAAAATATATTCAATTTCATAATACCAAAATTATTATTTTTTTAATTATAAAAATACAACTTCATTTGATGATAAACAATTTAGACATAAATATAATCACAAAACAAATTTTTCATATCAAATCGGAGACTGAATTTAATGATTTAGCTTTAAAAATATTTTATTATCAAAGTATTAATAATCCAATATATTCTGAATTTATTAATTATTTGAATATTGACATTACAAAAATAAATAATGTTAGAGATATACCTTTTTTACCTATCGATCTTTTTAAAACTCAAAAAATTATATCTAAATCAAACAAAAGTAATATAGATATTATATTTGAAAGTAGTGGTACTACAAACGAAAAAAAATCACTTCATTATATTACCAACGTAAAAATATATGAAAAAAGTTTTATGCAAGGGTTTTCATTTTTTTATAATAACCCTTCTAATTATAACATAATAGCTTTATTACCATCATATTTAGAACAAAAAAATTCGAGCTTAGTATATATGGTTAACAAACTCATTACTGCTTCGAAAAGTAAATACAGTGGCTTTTTTCTATATAACTTCGATGAATTGTACGATATATTAAATAAAATAAAAAAACAAAATAAAAAAAATATATTATTAGGAGTCAGCTATGCCTTACTTGATTTTGCCTTACAATATAAACCTGATTTATCAGGAATGATTATAATGGAAACAGGAGGAATGAAAGGGAGAAAAAAAGAAATGATAAGAGAAGAACTACATAAAATATTGATGGCATATTTTAACGTTGATACTATTCATTCAGAATATGGTATGACTGAATTATGTTCACAAGCTTATTCTAAAGGATATGGTGTATTTCAATGTCCCTCTTGGATGAAAGTATTTGTTAGAAAACCAGATGATCCAATGAATGTTTATGAAACCCAGGGAGCTCTTAATATTATTGATTTAGCTAATATTTATTCATGCTCTTTTATTGCAACAAATGATTTAGGTAAAATCACCTCTAACGGTAATTTTTTAGTACTAGGTAGAGTAGATGCAAGCGACATAAGAGGCTGTAATCAAATGTATAGTTAAAGCCTTTAAATCTCAATTATATTATAATACTTCTAAAGGTTATACAAAAATTTAACTAGTTTATTATTATAAAATAATACATATTAATTTTGTAATAAATTAACTATCTTTTAAATATGAAAACATTCAAGTTTAATATAATATTAATATTGCTTTGTTTATTATTTTGTTATTCTTGTAAAAGAAAAAATCCTCCTTTATTAACAAATAAAATAGAATACGACGTTACCATAAAAAATGAAAACAACGATACTGAGTGGTGGGTGCAAAATTTAGAAGGCTCTATAAGAGAAAAATTAATAAATACCCTTATTGAAGCTGCTAAATCAGGTAAATTTAAAGTTTACGATTATGATAATAACCTTCTTAATAGTGAAAATATTGAACTATTATTTAAACAACCTGTTTCTTATACTGTACCAAGTATAAGTGATCCTAATGTAGATTCTGTAGTAAATACCTTCAATGAAATAAATAAGAATGATATCACTAAAATAATTTTTTTAGAACAATGGTATTTTGATGAAAAAACTTTAAGTTTTACAAAAAAAGTACTAGGTTTGGGCCCTGTTATAAAAAAATATATTTTTGATAATGAAACTGGCGAAAAAATATTTAAGGGTTATATGCCTTTATTTTGGATTTATCTCGATAAAGACTATCCTGCAAAATTAAAGTAAGATACTATTTATTGTCACGATATCCCTCCACAACAATTACTATTTCACCTTTAGGTTTTTGAGTGTTAAAAATAGATAACAATTCAATTAACTTGCCCCTATATGTTTGTTCATATATTTTAGATATTTCTCTAGATATAGATGCTTTTCTATCTTCCCCAAAATATTCACAAAACTTAGTTAAAGTCTTTTGTATTCTATGAGGAGCTTCATAAAAAATCATTGTCCGACTTTCTTTTGATAATAGTGTAAGTAAAGAATTTAATCCTTTTTTAACAGGTAAAAAGCCTTGAAAAACAAAAGTTTCGCAAGGCAAGCCCGATAATACAAGAGCTGGAATTAAAGCAGTAGGCCCTGGTAAACATTCTATGTCAATATTAGCACGTAAACATTCTCTAACAATTAAAAATCCAGGGTCAGAAATAGCTGGAGTTCCTGCTTCACTTATTAAAGCTATATTTAAGCCATAAGAAATTTTTTTTACTATATTCTCAACAATATAATGCTCATTAAAATTATGATATGAAGAAACTTTTTTACCATGTATTCCATAATGTTTCAAAAGTATTGCTGCTTTGCGAGTATCTTCAGCTAATATTAAATCTACTTCCTTTAATATTCTCAAAGCTCTAAGTGTAATATCTTCTAAATTACCTATAGGTGTTGGAACTAGTATAAGTTTAGCCATAATTTTTATAAATATTTAAAAAAATTGACAATTAAACGAAATAAACCATCATAAGCAGTAAAAGGAAGCTTATCAGCTTTATCGTAAATATTATGATATTCCTTATATTCATCTCCTAAAGTGTATATAAAAAACGAAGGTACACCTCTCTCATAAAAAGGATAATGATCGCTATTAGCTGCTGATCCTCTTTTTTCAATAACAGATAAATACTTACAACTATCATTAATCGATATAAATTTATTAAATAAGTCAACAAATTCTGTAGCATTAACTACTTTAATACCTTTGCTGCCTGTACCTACCATATCTAAATTTAATAATAACTTTACATTTTTTAAAGGAAATAAAGGATTATTAACAAAATAAAAAGAACCAAGTAAGCCTGCTTCTTCACCTGAAAAAGCAATAAAAACAATAGAATATGGTAAGCTGTCTTTTTTTTCAGAATAATAACGGGCAATATCTAACATTAAGGCTACACCACTTGCATTATCATTAGCACCTGGAAAATAAACACCTTTACCCATACAACCCAAATGATCATAATGAGCCGTAACAACAATAAACGAATCTTTTACAGCATAACCA
Organism: Bacteroidales bacterium; assembly: GCA_035451165.1. Lineage (GTDB taxonomy): Bacteria > Bacteroidota > Bacteroidia > Bacteroidales > JAKIYJ01 > JAKIYJ01. The sequence goes on along the minus strand of DAOTOD010000003.1, from coordinate 12,441 downwards.
GGTATATATCCTATGACATTTCTAGTAATGTAATTATCATAAAAAACTGATTTAGTTAAAATCTTGACTTTTTTTACTTTTTTAGGTATACTATTTTTGATAATATTAGCTTCTAACCATTGTTCTTGCTTATTACCATTACTGATGCTCCAAGCTGGCAATTCTTTAAACTCAAAAAAAACAGCGGCCGCTTTAAAAGGATTACTCTGAAGCTTTTGTTTAAGATTCCCATCAGCTATAATAACTTTCTCAGAAAAATCAATCTTTAACGCTTTTTTCTTAAACCTATTACTTTTCAATAATTTTTCATTAATGCGTATAATTTTCTTTTCTGCGTTCAAAGAACCTGAAAAAGCTGCTATATAAAAGTCTTTGCCACCTTGAAGAATATGATTATTAATCGAAATTATAATTGAATCTGAAAAAGTATTTATAGGTAATGTATAATATTGAAAATAAGTATTTTCAGTAAAAGAATTTAATTTAAACTTTTTATATTCATCAGCTATAAATTGAGCTGCCAAGCTATCTCCGGCATTTACATAACCCCTTCCAAACATAGAAGAAGAAGCAAGCGTATCGACTATTTTTCTAGCATAACTTAAATCTTGTGTATATAAAACAACAGCAAATAAACAAAAAACGTTAAAAAAAATATATTTAATCATTATTCATTAAATCTTCTATAAATTAAATCCATAAGCATTAAATAACTTTCACTATAAATATTCCACGACCTTTCTTCTTGAATAGATTTTATAAAATCTTTTGCTTCTTTAAGATTATTCTTATTATTAAGTATTTCAATAAAATTATTATAATCTTGCATATCGCCATCAAACAAATTATTAATAAATAAAAATTTTTCATTTATTCTAATAGCTGTTCTCAAATCACTAATAGGAGTTTTTTGCATTTTTGCTCCAATAGTTTCATTATTAGCATCTTTAGCAATTATCTCATTCAACGATTTTTTATCATCTTTATATTTATCAGCTATTGTTTTTTTATTATTAGTTTCAGCAAATAAATCTATAGTCTGTTTTTGCAAATTTTGATTTTTTTTCTTTCGTGCATCATATTGTTTATCATCTGGCCTTTCGTCAGTTTCAATACGTGTAAATAAATTAGGTGTTGTTGCGATTACATTTTTTTTATCCACTATATCTTCTATTATTTTTATTTTATCTGCTGTTATTGACTTATTTTCTTCATTTATTGTAACTTGAGCATTTTCAATTTTGCCATTTAGTTCAAATGATAATTCATTATCCTTTACATTATTTACTACTGTTATATTTTTGTTAATAAAATTACTTTGATCTTTTTCAAATTCTTTAATACTTTGATAAAGCTTTTTAATATTATCGAGCAAAATATCTATTTCTATAACAGGTACCAAATCTGAATAATTGGTGATAGAATTTATTTGATCATTAATTACTTCATTCAAAATTTTAATTTCATCTATAATAAGTTTCTTGTTCATAATATTTAATAACTTTTTATTAATTTTTTAATGATTTATTTTATATTTGTTAAAGTATAAAAAAATATGTAAATATAACAGGATAAATTAAATCCTAAAAAAATGTTTTTAGAAAATACACCTAAAAGTATAAACCATGCAGGTTTTATAGAAGTAATATGTGGTTCAATGTTTTCAGGGAAAACAGAGGAATTAATCCGAAGGTTAAAAAGAGCTAAAATAGCAAAATTAAAGGTTGAAATATTTAAGCCTGCTATTGATACTCGCTACGATACTGTAAAAGTTGTTTCACATGATGAAAATAGTATTATATCTACGCCAGTGCCTTCTTCTGCCAATATATTACTTATGGCTCACGACGTTGATGTTGTTGGCATTGATGAAGCTCAATTCTTTGATAATGGTTTAGTTTCTGTAGTCAATACATTAGCTGCACAAGGTACAAGAGTAATAGTTGCTGGTTTAGATATGGATTATCTTGGTAATCCTTTTGGTCCGATGCCTGCAATTATGGCTATAGCCGAATATGTTACTAAAGTTCATGCTATTTGTGTTAGATGCGGTGCATTAGCTCATTTCTCACATCGTATAATATCTAACGACAAACTTGTAGTATTAGGAGAAACAGAAATTTACGAACCCCTTTGCAGAGCTTGCTATATAAAAGCAACACAAAATGTTACTAATACAAACTCTATTAAAAACAAATAAAATTTAATTTATAAATACAGTTTTTCTTATTGTTTTGCCTTCTTCAAGTCTTATAACAGTAGAACCTGTTAATGGAGGAGTAGTGGTAACAGTACTTGTATCTTTACTTGCATGAACATCCAGAATAGCTTCTAGTTTAAAAGTAGTTTCAAAAATACCATTATTATCAGTAACTCCTTTAACTTTAACATCATATTTTTCAATTAAAACATCAGCTTGGGGAACTACTTTATTAGTATCAGATTGATATTTTACAGTTATTATCACTTTAATATCTTTATCCTTCTTACATTGTGTAAAAACAAACATTAACATTAAAACAATAATAAATATCTTTAGTATAACGTTCCCTATTTTCATAAATATCAATTTAATAATTAAAAAAATCTTTTTAAAACATTTTTATTACCTTTGCTATAAAAAAACAAAGTTAAAATTTAATTTTATTTTAGTAATTTATTTGTAACGAATTTATAAAATAAAAAGTTACATAACGCTTTTTTCAAAATTATGAAAATAATTTTTATTATAGCAAAATAATTTTTATAAAAAATTAAATTTAAAAATTTATGAAAAAATATTTCATTATCATTTCAATAATTACAATAATGCCTTTCATAGCCTGTAACAAAGGCAAACAAGCTAATAAAGAAATTAATGCTCAAAATAATGTTCAACAACCTTTAATAAAACAGCAAGAAGAAAAGGTAAAAAAAATTTTAATAACAACAAAATTTGGTGAAATTAAAATCAAGCTTTATAATGAAACTCCAAAGCATAGGGATAATATGATAAAACTTGTTTCTGAAAAATTTTATGACGGTACATTATTCCATAGGGTTATCAAAAATTTTATGATCCAAGGTGGAGATCCTGATTCTAAAAATGCTCCTGCTGGTAAACTTTTAGGCAATGGAGGGACAGGATATACAATACCAGCCGAATTTAATTCAAAATTTTTTCATAAAAAAGGTGCTTTAGCTGCTGCACGTATGGGCGATAATGTTAATCCAACTAAAGCTTCATCAGGCTCACAGTTTTACATAGTACAAGGACAAATATTTACTAAAGACCAATTACTATCAATGGAAATGTCATTAGGTAAAAAATTTACACCTCAACAAATAGAAGCTTATACTACGATTGGTGGAGCACCCCATTTGGATGGAGAATATACTGTTTTTGGAGAAGTTTATGAAGGGCTTGATATTATTGATAAAATAGCTTCAGTAAAAACAGACAAATACGACCGCCCTATAGAAGATATAAGTATGACAATAAAAATTATTGAATAAACACTAATTTAACTATGAAAGTTCAAATAGAAAATTATTTAAAAGAAATAGAAACTTTTTCCCCACAAAATATACAAGATATAGAAAATTTTAAACTTAACTTTTTAAGTAAAAAAGGCATAATACAACAACTTTTTTCTGAACTACCTAAAATAAATGATATAAACCAAAGAAAAGAAATTGGAACTTTATTAAATGAACTAAAAAATAAAGCATTAAAAAAAATTGAAGATTCCAAACTTTTATTTGAAAAAAAAGATTTAAAAATTCATTCTAATGAAGATTTAACTAAAAGTGCTGATTTTTTCCCCTTAGGCAGTCATCATCCTATATCAATAGTAAAGAATAAAATTATAGATATATTTTCTTATCTGGGATTTTCAGTGGCTGAAGGCCCTGAAATAGAAGACGATTGGCATAATTTTACTTCTCTCAATTTTCCACCCGACCATCCTGCAAGAGATATGCAAGATACTTTTTTTATTGAACAAAATCCTGATATCTCTTTACGTACTCATACTTCTTCAGTTCAAATAAGACTAATGGAAAAAGTTAGTCCACCTATACGAGCTATTATGCCAGGAAGAGTTTTTAGGAACGAAGCTATTTCGGCCCGCGCACATTGTATTTTCCATCAAATCGAAGGCTTATATGTCGATAAAAATGTATCTTTTGCTGATTTAAAACAAACTTTATATTATTTTGCTAAAGAATTATTTGGAATAAATACAAACATACGGTTCAGACCCTCATTTTTCCCTTTTACTGAGCCTTCAGCCGAAATGGATATATCTTGCTTTATATGTAATGGTAAAGGATGTAACATCTGTAAAAATACTGGTTGGGTTGAAATATTAGGTTGTGGAATGGTTGACCCTAATGTACTTGAAAATTGTAATATTGATAGCAAAGAATATACAGGCTTCGCTTTCGGTATGGGAATAGAAAGAATTACAATGTTAAAATATCAAATAAAAGATTTGAGATTATTTTTCGAAAATGACTTAAGATTTTTATTACAATTTCAATCAGTAATTTAACTTATTTTTTGCCTTAATGTAATTTAAATGTAACTCAAGCTCATTAAGTAAAAAACTATGAAAATTTCTTATATGGGAAATATTAATAATATAAGCTAAATTAACATTTTTTATTATTCTAATATTTTCAATTATTTTAGAAATCTCTGGTTTGATCTTTTTTACCGAAGATTGTATAATCATAAAAAAATCAGTTTGTTTATGTAAGGGTAACATATACAAACCATTATCTATACTTCTATTAGATATTAAAAAATATTCTCTTAAATTATCATTATCCTCATAATAATAAAGTGAAAAACTTAAATCTTGTTTATTATAATTAATATTTAAATTATCTATTTTTTTTAATTTTAAATTTAATACTTTATTAATAAACAATGATATTTGATAATCTTTTAAATAAGTAGAAATTCCTATAAATTCAACATTTGAATCAAAAGTATTATTTATTTTTAACTTTAACTTCATTACCCAAATTAATGATATCTAAAAAAATAAAAGTAAATAAAATCACACTTTTAGCTAACAAAAAATAATTCTTATACATTAAAAAACTATTCTACTTATAACAATTCATTAGCTAAATTAGCAAGTTCTGACCTTTCACCTTTTTCTAATCTTATATGAGCATAAATAGGGTGATGTTTAATTCTATCTATAAGGGTAGATAAACCATTACTTTGAGAATCAAGATAAGGTGTATCTATTTGAAATATATCTCCTGTAAAAACTATTTTTGTATTTTCACCGGCCCTAGATATAATGGTTTTTACTTCGTGAGGTGTAAGATTTTGTGCTTCATCAACAATAAAAAATATATTAGAAAGACTTCTACCCCGTATATATGCAAGTGGTTGAATTACAAGTTTCTCATTTTCAAGAGCATCAATAATGCTTTTAAATTCTCTATCTTGTTCCCCAAACTGATGTTGAATCATCTTTAAATTATCATAGAGAGGTTCCATATAAGGATTTAACTTCGATTTTATATCTCCAGGTAAAAAACCTATATCTTTATTACTTAATGGCACTATTGGCCTAGCAAGAAATATTTGCTTATAATAACGTTTTTGCTCCAAAGCACAAGCTAATGCAAGTAATGTTTTGCCTGTACCAGCAACTCCCTGTAAAGTAACAAGCTTAGCATTTTGATTAAGTAAAGCATGAATAGCAAAAACTTGTTCAGCATTTCTAGGGGATATTCTATACGCCGAACGTTTTTCGATCCTTTCAATATGTTCTGTTATTGGATTATAAAAAGCTAATACAGATGCTTTTTCATTACGTAATATAAAATAATGATTAGGTATAGGGTCCTCTATATTAATTTCTGAAGGCAAACACCAGCCATCTGAATATATTTTATCTATTAATTCATTAGGCACTTCTTCAAGAACTGTTTTGCCAGAATAAAGATTTTCAGGATTTTTTACTTTGCCGGTTTTAAAATCTTCTGCAGCAATATTTAAGGACTTTGCCTTTAATCGTAAGTTAATATCCTTTGTAACAAGTATAACTTTTCTTTCAGGATTTTCACGTGTTACAGTTAAAGCTGCATTTAAAATGGCATGGTCAGCTTTACCACTTCCAAAAATCTTTTCTACTTCATTAATTCCAACTCCATTCATTATAACCTTTACTCGACCAGTAGCTTTACCTCCATCCGATAAAGGTATCCAATCTCTTAAAGAATTATTCGCTGATAAATTGTCTAAAATTCTAATAAATTCCCTTGCTTCAAAATTTTTATCATCATTGCCTTTTTTAAAATTATCTAACTCCTCAAGGACTGTTATAGGAATTACAATATCATTATCTTCAAAACTATATATAGCATTGTGATTATGAAGAACAACAGAAGTATCGAGAACAAAAATTTTTTTGTTGTTAACTAATGATTTACCCATTTTTTAATAATTTAAATTATATTCAACAAATGTAAAATTTATTATAATATTTTTTAAAAAAATTAAAATTATCTTTGATAATTAATTAAATTAAAAATTTAATTGTGAACAATTCAGAAAAAAAATTATTTTTAATTGATGCAATGGCTCTAATTTATAGAGCATATTTTGCTTTAAATAAAAGCCCTCGTATTAATTCAAAAGGTTTAAACACTTCAGCTATTTTAGGTTTTGCGAACACTTTGAATGAAATAATAAAAAGTGAAAATCCTACCCATATAGCTGTTGCTTTCGATAGCCAAGCTCCTACAATAAGACACGATAACTTTGCTAATTATAAAGCTAATCGGCAAATTACACCCGAAGATATTATTAAATCAATACCTTATGTAGAAAGACTTGTGAATGCATGGAATATTCCTGCTTTAACATTAGATGGTTATGAAGCCGATGATATTATAGGAACTATTGCTAAACAAGCTTCAAATAAAGGTTTTATAACTTATATAGTAACATCTGATAAAGATTTCGGACAACTAGTCTCTGATAATATATTTATTTATAAACTAGGTAGAATGGGTGATAAAGCAGAAATATGGGGAGTTAAAGAAGTTTGTAATAAATTTAATATTAATAACCCTTCACAAATTATTGATATACTAGGATTATGGGGCGATGCTACAGATAATATACCCGGGATACCAGGAATAGGAGAAGTAAAAGCTAAACAACTTATTGCTGAATTCGGAACAATAGAAAATTTATTAGCCAATGTTAACTCACTTCAAGGAAAAATTAAAGAAAATATTATTAATTTTTCTTCACAAGCTTTATTATCAAAACAATTAGCAACAATCATTTTAGATGCTCCTATTGAATTTAATGAAAATAAATTTCTATTATCAAAACCTAATATCAAAGAACTAAAAGAACTTTTTGATGAATTAGAATTTAAAAGCTTAGCTAAACGAATTTTTACTAACATTGATACAGCCCCCCCCAAAGATTATAAAATAAATGAACAAACCAGTAATCTTTTTGATAATGATAATCTTAACGATACTAACACAAATAATTTAAAAACTATATATAATACACCCCATAAATATCACTTAATTAGTACACATGAAGAGATAAAAAAATTGTCTGAAATTCTAAAACAACATGATATTATTTGCTTTGACACAGAGACAACTAACTTAAATACAAGCGATTGCGAACTTGTAGGTATATCTTTTTGTATTAAACCAGGCGAAGCATGGTTTATTGAAGTCCCAGAAAATTATTACGAAGCTTGCAAAATCGTTAATGAATTTAAAGATATTTTCGAAAGTAAAACAATACTTAAAGTAGGACAAAATATAAAATTTGATATATCTGTATTACGATGGTACGATATTGATGTTAATGAACCATTATTCGATACTATGATTGCTCATTATTTGCTACAACCTGATAATAGGCATAATATGGATTATCTAGCAGAAACATATTTAAATTATAAACCTATACCTATTACTAACCTTATAGGCGAAAAAGATAAAAAACCAAATAAAATACGTAATGTAGATAAAGAACTCCTAAAAGAATATGCTTGTGAAGATGCAGATATCACATTACAACTGAAAAATACTTTTGTTCCTTTACTTGAACAAAATAACCTTACCGACATCTTTTATAAAATAGAAATGCCTCTAGTTAAAGTATTAGCTTCAATGGAAAATGAAGGAGTTAAAATTGACGCTAATGCACTTAATGAATTTTCAAAACAAATTAATCAAGAAATCAAATCTCTTGAACAAATTATTTATTCTCAAGCAGGTACAATATTTAACATATCTTCTCCTAAACAACTTGGAGAAATATTATTCGATAAATTAAAAATATCCGAAAAACCTAAACAAACTAAAACTAAACAATTTTCTACTAATGAAGAAGTTTTAAAAAAACTTGTAAATAAACATCCTATAATAAATAACATAATGGAATACAGATCACTAACAAAACTAAAATCAACTTACGTAGATATTTTACCTACTTTAATTAGCCCACGTACCGGGCAAATTCATACTTCTTACAACCAAGCTGTAGCTTCTACAGGTAGATTAAGTTCTAATAACCCAAATTTACAAAATATCCCTGTTAGAACCGAAAAAGGTAAAGAAATTAGAAAAGCTTTTGTCCCACGAAATGAAAATTATTTATTATTATCTGCTGATTACTCTCAAATAGAATTAAGAATAATGGCAAGCTTAAGTGGTGACAAAGCAATGTGTGAAGCTTTTGGTAAAAACTTAGATATACACGCCGATACGGCTGCTAAAGTTTATAATGTGCCAATTTCACAAGTTACTCCCGAGATGAGAAGAAGAGCTAAAACTATCAATTTTGGAATAATTTATGGCATATCTGCTTATGGCTTATCTGAAAGATTAACTATACCTAAAAAAGAAGCAGCCGAAATTATTGAACAATATTTTAAACAATATCCAGGGATTAAAGAATATATGGAAAATATTATAAAATTTGCTAGAAAAAATGGATATGTTCAAACTATATTAGGAAGACGTAGATACATAAGAGACATTAATTCCGCTAATAATACTATTAGAGGCTTTGCTGAACGCAATGCTATTAATGCTCCTATACAAGGAAGTGCTGCTGATATGATTAAAATAGCAATGAACAATATCTTCTACGAATTCAAAAAACTTAGTTTAAAAACAAAAATGATAATGCAAGTTCACGATGAACTTGTATTTGACGCACATATTAATGAAATTGATATAATCAAACCTATAATTAAGGGAAAAATGACTTCTGCCCTATTACTCAATGTACCTGTGGAAGTTGATATAAAAATTGGTAAAAATTGGTTAGAAGCCCATTAATATATTTGTTAAAAATTAAATTAAAAAAATATTATATTTGTTCTAATTTTTTAAAAACATATTAAAACAAGATTAATAACATTAAAACCTTATTCTTATGAAAAAACAATTATTTTTTACAGTCATTTCATTATTTTCATTTTTTCTTTTTAGCCAAAATCTTATTAATACAGAAAACATTGTCTATAAAAAAAGTATTGATTATAAACATTATTACACTAAAACTCCTACTGATACAATTTTTATTGATGACTTTTTCAATGTAGGTCAACCAAGTATTTATGGGTATAATCCTTATGGATACATATTTGGAACAGGATGGGATGCTGCCGGTGGTCCTAAAGCACCTGAAATAGCCCAAGGATACATAATGAACTTTACAGGTGGTTACAATATAGAAGAAGCAATGATATGGGTAGCTGCAAAAGATAAAGTCTCTGCTACAGGCTCAGATTTGACAGTAAAAGTAGCTAAAATTGACGGAACAAGCACTTATGGCCCATCAGGCGGCCCAACTAATACCATTTCTTGCCCAGGAACCGTATTAGGCACTACAACCATTCTATGGAATGATATTGATACAGGTAATAATATAAATGACGCTATAACAATAGCTACTTTTAACCCTTCTATATATGTAACCTCCGATTATGCAATAGTCGTTAATTTTGATCAATTTTACACTAACAATGATACTATAGGTATTGTATGCTCTGCAGATGGTGGTGGCTCAGCAATAAACGGCATAGAATATACATGGTGGAAATATCGCCCTGCTTCTGGTAATCCTTTCTGGACACAATTATCACATGTTTTTAGCTCTTCTGGAAATCCTTTAGACGTAGGTATAGCTATATTCCCCATAGTCAATGCCAGTGCTGGTGTTGTTGATGGCAGTGATAAGTTTATTAATGGTATTCAACTAGGACAAAATAGTCCTAACCCTGCTATTGTTAATACTACTATACCTTATGCTATAGAAAAAAATTCAAACGTTAAAATGGAAATATTTGATATCAAAGGCCATTTAGTAATGACTATTAATGAGGGTTTCAAAAAAGCTGGACATTACACAATAACTATTAGTAATGAACTTGCTCCCGGTACATATTATTACTCTCTTGTAACTGACAATAACCGTTTGACAAAAAAAATGACTCTTATCAAATAATTATAAACTTATTAAGCTTACAAACATAAAAAGTTATTGAAAAACCTAAAACTTTAGTAATAAGGTTTCTCAATCTAAAAGTTTAATGTTAAAAGTTATATTTTAAATTAAATAAATTTTATTACTGGGTAAAAACATATTTTATTATGTTTGCACCCATACGTAAGGCTTTTAAACGAGTAGCTTCTGAATCGTTATGTACAGAAGGATCTTCCCATCCATCTCCTAAATCACATTCATAAGTATAAAATAAAACTAATCTATTCTCCCATATTATCCCAAAACCTTGTGGTGGTTTGCCATCATGCTCGTGTATTTTAGGCAAGCCATTATCAAAATTATACGCTTGATGATATATTGGATAATTAAAAGGTAATTCTACTAATTCTGTTTCAGGAAATAATTTTTTTAATTGAGGTCTGATAAATTTATCCATGCCATAATTATCATCTATATGTAAAAAACCACCTCCTATTAAATATGTTCTCAAATTTCTAATATCATGATCCGAAAAAACAACATTACCATGCCCTGTCATGTGTATAAAAGGATAATTAAAAATATCATTACTGCCAACATCTACAGTTGCAATATCGTTACTTATATTAGTATTAATGTTTTCGTTACAAAATTTTACTAAATTAGGTAAAGAAGTAGGGTTTGCATACCAATCACCTCCACCATTATACTTTAATAAAGCTATTTGTATTTCTCCCGTTTTCTGCCCAAAAGATAATAAAGGTAAAATAAAATAAATCAAAAATCTTATTAACTTGGTCGTCATCATATATATAATTATTTTAATTATTATTAATCATATATTATTAACACTATTAAAAATAACTCCAGATACAATAGCAGCAGTTTCGCTCCGCAATCTAGAATTCCCTAAATTTACAGGAACAAATCCTTTATTTAAAGCCATTTTAATCTCTTTATCAGAAAAATCTCCTTCAGGACCAATAGCAATAACAGTATCTATATTTCGTTTCATTGATAATTGCAAATGCAAATTATTTTTATTATAAAACGCTATAAATTTTTGCTGCGATTCACACCTATCACAAAATTCATTAAACAATAATGGCTCTTGAATTTTAGATAATATAGTATTTAGCGATTGTTTCATAGCAGATAATATAATTCTTTCGGCTCTTTCTTTTTTAAAATTTAACTTATACGTTCTTTCACAGATTAAAGGTTGTATGCTATATATACCTAACTCAGCAACTTTTTCTAAAAACCACTCATAACGAGAATTATTTTTAATAAGAGAAACAGCCAAAGTAAGTTTAACTTTACTTGTTATTTGCCTTACAAAACTAATAATTTGAACTATACATTGTTGGGGATTATCAGACACTATTATACCTTCGTATAAATAACCTTTACCATTAGTAAACCAAATTTTATTACCTGCTTTATTTCTAAGTACTTTAATACAATGATGTGATTCATCCTTATCAAATATAGCCTTATCATCGTAAATATCATTAGCATAAAACAAAAATGGAATAGAATAATAATTTACTGTATTATAATTCATTAATAATATTTTAAACTAAGTATAGTTATTGAACTGTAAAATTAACTTTTTTTAAGAAAATATTACTTTGTTACATAATTCTATTCAAAAAAATAATATTTCAAAATTTTAATTAACAAAAGTTTATTATTATAACAATATATTTACTTTTGTTAAGACGTTATATGAACAACTTTATGAAACTTATATTAAAATTATCCCAATTATCAGGAAAAAATAGAACATTAAAAAATATTATTAAAAATATTTGTTTAATTATTTTATTAACTCAACAGTATGTTTCATATGGTCAACAATATGGAAGTATAAGAGGATTTGTTTATGAACAAAACTCAGGAGAGCCTGTAATGTTTACCAGTGTATATTTACTTAACACTAATTATGGCTC
>DAOTOD010000002.1:0-21799 GCA_035451165.1 Bacteroidales bacterium | reverse complement strand
ACGTAATTTTTATTTTTAATCTCGGAGGATTTTTAAATGTTAAAAGGAAAAGTTAAATGGTTTAACAGTACTAAAGGTTTTGGTTTTATTCAAGGCGAAGATGGTAAAGATGTTTTTGTACATTATTCACAAATTGCTAAAGATGGATATAAAAGCCTTGAAGAAGGGCAGGATGTGACTTTTGAAATGTCAAATGGTTCAAAAGGACCTCAGGCTTCAAATGTGCATGTAGTTAATGATTAATATAAAACCATAAGCATTTACGAAGTGAGTAAAAAGCTACTTTTTTAAGTAGCTTTTTTTATATAATTAATAATTATAAGAGAATACTGATACCTATTTTGAGTTTCTTAGATGTATTTTTACAATTTGTTTTTGTGGAGCGTATGGGAATCGAACCCACGACCTTTAGACTGCCAGTCTAACGCTCTAGCCATCTGAGCTAACGCCCCTTATTTTAAAAGAATAGTAAATAAAAATATTTACTTTAATTTACTTGCTAAGACAGCTGCTTTTTTATAATGTTTTATTTTGCCTTGTAAATCAAAAACTTCTACATAAATAACATACATTCCTACATTAGCTTTTTCATTGTCATCGGTAATACCATTCCATGTAAAACTTCCTTCAGTACCTAAATATGTATTTTTAGCAAGATATTTTACTTGTCTACCTTTAGCATCATAAATTATTATATTAGCCATATATCCCACTTCTTCAAATTTATATGTTATACCTAATACATCATTATGACCGTCATTGTCAGGAGAGAAGATCTCAGGATTGATAGTTATAGGATCATCAGATGGAGTATAGTCAGTATATTGAGAATTTTTATATGCAGGTGTTCCAAACCCACAATTTTCTGAAGCTGAATGCCAATTTGTTTTTTCTTCAGTTGGAACGTTAAAATTTATTCTTTCAAGAGATACTCCTTTAGTTGATTTTAAAAGAGGGAAGTGCATAGAAGCACTATAAGTTAGTTTATCAATGATAGTATTTGATTTATCAGAAATTACTACAATACCTTTATTATTATTATATGAAGGCATTGAACTCATCTTAATAAAGCCTTTGGGATTAGAAGTATAATATAATTTTTTAATTGCTACAGGGTCGGTAGTTAAGCAATAATAATCACCGGGAAACATTAAATATATCTCATCAGATATATTATTAGCATTAATTATAGTTGATGATAAAGTATCATAAGAAGCAATCATTAAAGTGCCTAGATCTATAATTTTATCTGAGCGGTTATAAACTTCAACATAATCAGAACCTCCTGTGGGAGGGTTTGAAAGTACTTCGTTAATAATAATATCATTATATGAAGCCGTTTCAGGTATAGCAAATAAAACAGAACTATTTATAGGTATTAAATTGCCTGCACAATCCAGTATAGAATCTGATACTGTGAGTTTATAAATAACATCTTTTTGTATTGTCATGTTTGAAGGTAGTATAAGAATAGCAGAGTTGTATTTAATTCCTATTGGTATAACAGAAGCTGGGTTCCCTATTCCGTTAGAAATAGTATATTTGAATTTATTTGACAAAGAAGCACTATTAAGAGGCTCGCTAAAATATACTACTACTCTGTCGGGTTGGGAAGCATTTACTCCTGCTCTTAATAGTTCAGGAGCTTGATTATCAGGGTTGTTAGCTTTTACTGAGTTTACTTTTCCAGGCGTTCCACCTTTAGGGTCAATAGAGGCTTTCCAGTTAGATTCTTCTGCGCAAGGATTAAAAGGGTCAACAAGTTCAAGTGACCATCCTCCATTAGCTTTACTTGCATCAGTGTACCAGCTACTGCTGTATGTTACTGAATGAATTATTTGATCTGATTCATTTTTTAACATAAGAGTTGTTCCACTGTTTGTTAATGTTGAAGCAGAGGTAAATAAAGGTACATTATTTCCATAAGTATCTAAGGCATTTCCATACGATAATATTAAATAATCATTAGGTGCCATAGTAACAGCAGGCAAAGTTTTATAACTTGTTCCAAAATATATTTTCCAGTTAGTTAGAGTAATAGGTAAATTAGTACGGTTATATAATTCAATATATTCAACGTTAGGTAGTTGCACTGCTGGGTCGGGGTCTGCCATGATTTCGTTTATAATTATGTCGTATGCTTTTGGTGTATAAAATGCAAAAGACTTAGTCTCACATTGCAGTACGTTATTTGAGAGATCTTTTAAATTACATATTGTAATATTATACAATTGACCAGTAGTGAAAGCATAATTGAATGATAAATGTACTAATGAAGCATCTACAGCATCTATAGCTGCAAAGGTAGGCGATCCTATCCCATTATCTACGGTATAATTTGAAATTGTAGTTGCAGAAGTTGGGTCAACACTTTCAGAGAATTTAACATCGATTAAAGTTGGCGCTAAAGCTAATATGGAATTTATACTAGGAGGTATAGTATCTATTTGTATAGAGCCGGCATAAAAGTCATCAAAGAACCAGTTGTTAACATTACTTGAAGTATATTTACAATAAAAGCCAAACCAATTTGTAGTAGTAATAGAATTGTCGGTAGCTGTTCCTTCTACTGTAAAATTTGTACCTCCTAATGTATCAGAATATAATGTCCATACTCCTGAAGTTGATTTTTTTACTTTTACTCTTACTTCATTACTTGATTTATTAAGATTTGCCTGAGTCCCTGTGATTAAAATGTTGTAATTTGTCCCATTTTGACGACATAAAGTTAAACGGTCATTTGTTTCGCCAATGCCAACGTAATATCCATTTAGAGAGCCTTCAACATTTTCTTGATCAGAAACTAAATAAACTCTAGCATTATTGTTAGAGCTTGGATTTAAAGATAGTTTTACCCAAAATGTCCATTCAACACTATCAGTAATAGACATAGTATTAGGCGTTGATAGATATGACATTCCTGTAGTACCTGATGGAGCTTTTAATCTTAAAGCTGGCCTTAAGGGAGCTGGAATGATAGTAGAAGTTGATATTTCAAATTCTGCAGTATCTCCTGTCCATATTGGATTGTAGGTAAAATCTCCATCACTAAATTGTTCAAAAACTTGAGCTGATAAAAATAAAGGCAATAATGTAAATAAATAAATGAGTTTTTTCATAATAATGAAAATTAATTAATAAAAATTATTCTAAATAAAAAAATATAAACAAGGGAGTAAAAGTATAAAATTTTAAAATATATTAAAAACTATTATATTAATTCTATTTAAATTTTCCTCCTAATACTGCTTTATTTTTATAATGATAGCTTTTCCCTTGCAAATCAAATATTTCTGAGTATATTATATAAATTCCGATAGGAGCTTTTTCATTATTATCGGTCATACCATTCCATGTAAAAACACCTTGTGTGTCTAATATTGCATTTTTAGTAATAGATTTAACTGTACGTCCTTTAGCATCATATATTACGATGTTAGCTATATATCCAGGTTCATCAAATTTATAAGCTATGCCTAATACATCATTATAACCATCATTATCAGGTGAAAATATTTCAGGAACAATAGTAAAAGGATTATCAGTAGTATTAATATATTCGGCATATTGAGAATTTTTATAGGCAGGTGTGCCGTATCCTACAGTAGATGCAGCTGAATGCCAATTTGAAGGGTCTTCTGTAGGGAGATTAAAACTTATTCGTTCTAATGATACTCCTTTAGTACTTGATAATATTGGTAGATGCATGCTTTTAGTGTATGTAAGTTTGTCTATTAACTGTAAACTTTTATTACCTATTACTACGATACCGTTATCATTGTAGTATGAAGGCATTGAAGCTAATTTTATAAAACCTTTAGGATTTGTAGTATTATAAAATTTTTTTACAACATCTGGATTGGTAGTTAAGCAATAATATTCACCTGGAAAAATAAGAAAATTTTCTTCGGATATATTATTAGGATTATCTATTTTTTGATTAATAGAATCCCATGTGGCTAAAGTAAGATTTCCTAAATTTATAACTTTATTAGATTTATTATAAATTTCAACATAATCAGTACATCCAGAGGGTGGATTAGATAATATTTCGTTAATAATTATATCATTAAATTCTGCTTTTTCAGGTAGAGCAAAATTAGCAGTACTATAGCTAGTAATTATATTTCCACTACAATCTTTTATAGAATCTGTAATTATTAATTGATATGTATAGCCATTTTGCATAGCAGGATATGATGTGGGCATATAAAATGTTGCCGATGAATAAAGAGGTTCCAAAGGTTTAATCATAGATGGATTACCTAAGTTTGTGTTATTCAACATAACATGAAATTTTTGTGGGTTTGAAAAGGAATTAGAGTCTAATGGTTCATTAAAGTATACATAGAAACGATCAGGGGTAAGTTCATTAACCCCTATATGTGAAATTTCTGGAGCTTGATTATCTTTGTTTGGGGAATATAGCTCAGTAACACTATTTTTCTGTCCAGGAGTACCACCTTTAGGATTTTCACTTTCTCTCCAGTTAGCTTCTTCACCGCAAGGATTATCACTATCAATTTGCTCAAGAGACCAACCTCCATTGCTTTTTATATTATTACGGTACCAGTTTATTGAATATTTTACAGCATGTATAATTTTGTTATTAGGAGTTTGTAATATTATGGTGGCTTCACTATTAGTTAATGAAGTAGATGAAGTAAACATAGGAATATTAATACCATATGCATCTAAAGCATTATTATTAGAAATTATAATGTAACTTAAAGGTGGCATAATTATGTCAGGGAATATTTTTGTAGTAAGAGATGAAGTGCCATAACTTAATTTCCAATTTTTTAAATTAATTGGGAAAATAGTACGGTTATATAATTCAATATATTCAACATTAGGCAATTGTACGGGAGGATCAGGATCGGCCATTATTTCATTTATAACTATATCAAATTGTTTGGGTTCATGAAATGCAAAAATGAAGGTATCAGGTTGCATTATATTTCCTTCAAGATCTTTGATACCAGAAATAGTTAGCGTATATACTTTTTCGTCTAATAATGAATTCCCATTATATATTAGTTCATAAGTGTTATATTCTCCACTTACTGGTTTAACGGTATCAGGATTGCATAATATTGCACTTTGGGCAGGAAGTTCTAGTATGCAATAGTTGTTGATATTAGTAGCATCATTAGCATCTACAGGTTCGTTAAATTTAACTTTAACTTTTGGTTTTGAAGGTATTATGCTTACAATAGGAGGAGTAGTATCTAATATTACATCACCTGAATATAAATTATCAAAATAAAAATAGTAGGTAGATGATGAGTTATTAGTTGCTATTATTCCAAACCATGAAGAGTTATCATAAG
The DNA here is from genome assembly GCA_035451165.1 of Bacteroidales bacterium. Classification (GTDB taxonomy): domain Bacteria; phylum Bacteroidota; class Bacteroidia; order Bacteroidales; family JAKIYJ01; genus JAKIYJ01. The sequence goes on along the minus strand of DAOTOD010000002.1, from coordinate 16,466 downwards.
TAGTATCATTTAGATTAGCATAACCTTCAATATTATTATAATGAACATAATCAGTAGCTCCTTTGTTAGTTGTGTCAGAGTACATTGTCCAATTACCTAAACTATCACGAATTATTTTTACTTTGAAATAATTACTATAAGAGTCATTTATAGATAATACACTGCCTTGAATGATGGGAGTTTCGATTAATCCTTTTTTCTTGTATAATGTTAGTCTCTTATTGTTTAAACCTAAGCTAACGTAATAACCATTGACTGCTGAATCAGATAAATCTTGACGGTCAGCCATAATATATATTTTAGAATTGACACTCGATGTAGCTTTAGGTACTCTAGTCCAAAAGTGCCATTCAGTATTTGATGAAGAAAAATTACGTTTATTAGGTGTTGATATATAATAAGAGCCATTATTTTCTTGTCGTAGGGATGGCAATAATTGTTGTGGGAAAGTAGATGATGATGTATAGGTTATAATATTGAAATTACTTGTATTGCCATACCATTTGGGATTAGAATCTAATTCTGCATCATTAAACTTTTCATCAACTGTTTGAGGATATGATATATATGAAAAAGTTAATATAAAAAATGTTAAAAAAAATATAACATATGTTTTTTTCATATAGTTATTATATATTTACATTTATTTTATTTAATTTAAAAAGTAAAATTAAATTAAGTTATAATTTAATTTTATGGTTAAATATAATAAAAATAAATATAAAAAATTAAAATTTTTAAAATGAAAATAGCAATTGTAGGTGCCACAGGATTAGTAGGTAATGTTATTTTAAAAGTTTTAGAAGAAAGTCAAATATTTTCTTTTTTAACAGCTAATGATATTATACCAGTTGCATCGGCAAAATCTATAGGTAAGGAAATTAAGTTTAAGTCTAGTTTAGTTAAAGTTAAAGGACTTACAGAGGCGGTAGTTATCAAACCTGATTTAGCAATATTTTCGGCGGGTTCTTCAGTATCTTTAAATTGGGCACCTGAATTTAATGCGGTTGGGACAATAGTTATTGATAACTCTTCGGCTTGGCGGAAATGTGAGAATGTACCCCTTGTAGTACCTGAAATTAATATTAATTCCATCAAATTAACAGATAAATTAATAGCTAATCCTAATTGTTCTACAATACAGATGGTTATGGTTTTAGCTCCTCTACATAAAAAATATAAAATTAAACGTATAGTTGTATCAACTTATCAGTCGGTAACAGGAACAGGTGCTAAAGGAGTTAAACAATTAGAAGACGAAAGAGCGGGTAGGCCAACAAATCCTGTTTACCCTTATAAAATAGATTTAAACGTATTACCACATGGTGGTGATTTCTTGGATAATGGTTATACTACTGAAGAAATGAAATTGGTTGAAGAAACAAGAAAAATATTAAATTCTCCTGATATAAAAATAACAGCTACTGTAGCTAGAGTGCCAGTATTAGGGGGACATTCAGAATCAGTTAACGTGGAATTTGAAAAAGATTTTGATTTACTTGATGTTATAAAAATTCTAAGCAATACCTATGGGGTTGTAGTACAAGATGATCCTCAAATGAAAATTTACCCTATGCCTATTAATGTAAAAGGTAAAAATGAAGTTTTTGTTGGACGTATAAGAAAAGATTATTCTATTCCTAATGGTTTAAATATGTGGATAGTCGCCGATAATTTAAGAAAGGGAGCAGCTACTAATGCTGTGCAAATTGCTGAATATTTATACTTGAACAAGTTTTTTTAAAAATAGTATAGTTTTTTTTATATAGAGTGGTTAGTCTTAAAAAAAATAATATAAAAACTTGGATAAAAAAAAATATTATCCTTTTAGGTACTTCAATTTTGTTGCTCATAGTCATGCATCTACCTTTTTTACAATCAGATCCGGATGCTTTTGTAGATGTTAATACACGTGGAGCGTGGACAGACGAAGGTTTATATTCAAGTCAAATAATTAATTACATTAATACGGGTGAATTTAATATAGAAGAAAATAATCAAATGGTTATAAGTCCTTTATTTACAGCTTTACTTTATCCTTTTTATTTAATTTTCGGCACAAATGTATTAGTTGGACGTTTAGTAGTTTTATTTTTTATATCTTTTAGTTTATTTATATGTTTTAAGAAAAAGGAATTACAGTATGCAGGATTAATAGTTATCCCTGTTTTAATGACGCAGTATCAAGTTTTTCATTTTTCGCATTATAATATGCCTGAAATGGTGTGTGTAGGTTGGATACTTTTAGCTTTTGCTTCGGCTAATAACTACTTTTTGCAAAAAAAGAAATATCTATTTTTTATATTCTTATCATCTTTTTTCTTGTTTTGTGCTTATAGTACTAAGATACAATTTTTAACATCAGCTTTGGTATTGCCAGTAAGTTTGTTTTTTTATGCTTTTAACCAAGAAAATAAAAAGAAAACTAAGTTATTAATTAGGTTTAAGCCTTTTTTTATTTCGCTTATATTTACTGTATTGTTTTTTGTAATATATATAGCATTTTGGTATTTGTCTAATAAAAGTTTTTATGATAAAGTTTGGTCTTATGAAACAGCTGGTAGATTCCCGGTAAGTTTTATACACTTATGGCAACTTATAAAGTTTCATTTTAATTTTACTTTATGGGTGAAAGAATTAAAACCATTATTTATTTTTTCAGCATTAGGAGTATTGTTATCATTTTTTGTATTCCTCGATAAAGATGGCAGAAAATATTCAGGCTCTTTATTGTTTTTATTTTTTTGGAGTATAGCAGAGTTTACTAAAATTTCGGCTTCTTATTTACCATACAGATATTTATTAGGTTTTATTATGTCTTTTAGTTTGTTTGGTATATTGTCTTTAGCACATTTTTTTAAGAAAAGCATTTTTTTTAAGTATTTAATAATAGTAGCTTCTGCGATAGTTTGTTGTTATAATATTGGTTTAATATATAAATCGTATCATAACAGGACATACCAAATAAAAGCAGTTAATTCTTATTTGAAGCAATTTAATTTAGAAAATAAGACGATTCTTGGTACTTGGTCTCATACTTTAGCAAGAAATACAAAAGCAAAATGTATTACTGTTAAAAGAGGCTATTTAAATGATAATAATTTTATTTTTAAATATAATCCTGTTTTGGTTATATCTGAAAATAATGAAGCTGATAGTGATAGTGTTTTTTTGAAGAACGGAATAATTTTAAATAATATTTCAGATTCATCTCGTCAATTCACGGTTTGGAGATATAAAATTAATTTGTATTGGATAAATCAAACCTTTAAAAATGATTATTTAAGGAAGTTTTAGAAATACTTGCCAATATTTATTAAAGTTCATATCAGACCAATGTATTATGAAATATCGATATTGATATGTTTGTATTTGGCAAAATATTATTAACAAGGTTATTGTAAAAATGTAAACAAATCGTTTAGTTTTAGTTTTTAAGTTTTGTAAAGCAATACTAAGTAATATTGCGAAAAAAATAAAATATTCAATATATACTCTCGACGAAAAACTACCTCCATAATACCAGTTCCACCATGAAGATAATACCCATGTTAATATTATTAAAAACGATAAGAGAACTGTAAATTTATATTTATTCAATTTATATAAATAAATGAAACCTGATAATGAAACAAATAAAACGGGCGTATATATAAATAAACCTTTTTTAAAACTAAATAAAATATTAAAGAATTTGGGTTTTAAGAAATTAAAGCTTTCATCTCCATAAGAATATACTAAAAAATTACCTGTTTGGATCTTATATATTAATAATTGTAATGAAAATATTAATATAAATGGTATTAAAGCTGTCGTTATTTTTAATGGATGACTTATAATATTTTTTATTATTTTGATAAATTGTTTCGAGTTTTCTACAAAAAAAGGTAATGATAATATTATAATAATATTAATAGGTCTTATTAGAGCAACGATGCCTAAACATAAACTCAGTAATGCTAGGTATTTAGTTTTAAATGTATCAATAAATTTTATCCATGCATAAATAATAAAATTTATAAAAGCCCAAGAATATACATGCGACATAGAAGGTTCGCATATAGTATAATAAAATAAGTTTGTGCCGAAAATTATTGTTATTAAAGTGATTGCAATATTTATTTTTTTTATTTTATTTATTAGTAAAATTTTACGAAGCAAAATAATCCCTATGAATAAATAAAAAATGGCTGCTATGTTAATAGATAGAGGATAATACGTTGAGAATCCATCGGCGTCACCTCCTGTTAGTTTGGTTAAAAAGTGAGCAGATAAAAAAAATGGCAACATTGCAACAGCAGTTCCTACAAAATATTTATTAATGGTCTTCCCATTCCAGTTAGCTCTATAGTCATAAAAAGTATTTTTATCATAATATTTATTTTTTTCAATCTTTTCAAAAAAATTAAAGTTAATATCTTTATATATAAAGATGGCAGGTAAATATGCATAATAACCTTTACCGTCAGCTTGTATTACTCTTTTCCAATGATTTTTACCAAAATTTATATTTATAGAAGTCCATATTATAATGATTAAAGATATTAGTATTGAGATAGTCGAAATATCTTTGTAAAAGGAAATTTTCATTATAATAATTTTTAATATAAAGGTATGACCTTACCTGTTCCATTAATATTTGTTTCAATAATATTAGGATTGCCAGCATAATAAATGTTACCTATATATTTGATATTAGCTATAAGATGTATGCCTGCATATACAAAGCAATCATTAGTTCCACGATTAGTAATATATACGTAAGGGCTAAAAAGACCTTTGCAATCAATTTTACCATAAGAGAAGGTGTAAACTAAATTTTCTTTTGTAAAACCAACTACTTCTAAGTTTGAGGTTCCAGTATGCATATTTAACATAGTCGTATTAGCAATTACTTCAAGTTTTATATCGCCAGCACCTTCCCAGTTATCTAAACGCAAAGAATCAGTAATAATGGCATTTTCTGATACAATAATTCCTGTTCCTCTATATATTATATGATTTAATTTTTTAATTCTCAGTTTTGCATTAATTTTACGGTCAAAACTTCTTGTCCAGTTACATTTGTTGATATTTTTAATATAAAGAATATTGTTTTCAATATAAGCTCTTATTCCTTTAAGTACATTTTTACCACCCGTTATTTCTATACTACATAAGGTGTCTTGAATAATAGTTAAATTAATATTTTGACTAAGCTCAATTGTATTAAAATCATTTAAATTTTTTGTAATTTTTGTAGTTGGGCCTGTTGATACGAAACAGCCACATGCATCTTCTTTTTTACATCCTGATAAACAGGATAAACATAAAATTATAATTGATAAATGTAATAATTTCATAAATTTTAATGTTTAATATCTATAACCTATGCCCCATTCAGTAAAATCAGCTTTCCCCCAGTGTGTTTTTAATGAAACACAGGCAAACATTTTTTTGTAAATATTATAACGTAAAGATAATCTTTGATAAAAAGGCCCATTAGATTTGTTTTTGGAATAAATATAAAAACCTAAATATTGGTTAAAAGCTAATTTATTAAACTTAAATTCATTAATAGCACTTATACCTATTCTTATTGCTTCAATATTATTATTGAATTGTATTTCATAATCTTTTAAATATTTTATATCGCTTTCGTCATAAAAAAAGTCAATACCTAGCCCTATATAATTTTTTTTACTTTTTGTAGCTATTATTACATCATTTGACAAAGAAAGTGCCTTGAATTTTTTACCATATACTGGGTAAGTTTCTTTAATAGCACCTGCAAACCAGTGTGATATTGTAATAGCCTTTTGATTATTCTCCTTAATATCTGTATTAGTATCTTTTAATATATTAGTTTTACCCCATGGATACAATGCAATAGCTGAAGAAACTGTGAAAATATTAAGTCCTAAATTAGGGGTTTTAAATGCCCCATTTGAGAAATGAGTTATACCTATCCCGAAATTAATATCTGCTACAGAAGAAATCTTAAAACTCGCTTCTTCTCTTAAACTTATTACAGCGTTTATAGTAGTACTTATAGCTAAATTTTTAATGTTTTCATACCGATGAAATTTATTGGTAAAATATCCTAATCCAGTACCTATTTTAGTAGTAAAATTTAAAGGTTTTGCTTGAAAAATGAAATTCATAAAAGGGTAAGAAGCTATAACAGTTCCTAAAATTTCTGAAGAAGAAAAAGAACTAGTAAATAAACCAATGCCAATATCAGGATAATTATATAATTTATGCCAAGACTTTTTACCGTTAGTTTTTTTTAAGATATTTATTTCAAAAGGAGCTATGTGCCTATCTGTGAAGTATGCCATTTCTCTATGATGATTAATAATAAAGCCATAATGGCAATATGGCTTTATTACTAAACCTGATAAAAAAGAGTATTGCTGGGAATTAACATTTAAAATATGAAAAATAAATAATATTAATAAAGTTGTAATTTTTCGAAATAACACTATTTGATAGAATTAAATAATAAAAACAAAGATATAAATTTTGGTATTTATTTATTGTACTTTTGTAAAAAAGAAAAGATTATGAATGAAGCTGTTGATAAATTTAAGGAACTGCTTGATATTATGGAAGACTTAAGAGCAAAGTGCCCTTGGGATAAAGCTCAAACTTTAGAAAGTTTAAGACACCTTACTATAGAAGAAACTTATGAACTTTCAGATGCTATTTTAAACAAAAATATGGATGAAATTAAAACAGAACTTGGTGATTTGTTGCTACATATAGTTTTTTATGCTAAAATTGGTTCAGAAACAGGTCATTTTGATATGTCTTCAGTAATTGATAGCATAAATAATAAACTGAAAATACGTCATCCTCATATTTTTGGTAATATTGAAGTAAATAATCCAGAAGATGTTAAAAAAAATTGGGAAAAAATAAAATTAAAACAAGGTAATAATTCAGTACTTGGCGGGGTGCCAAATTCTTTGCCTGCGTTGTTAAAAGCTTATAGAATACAAGAAAAAGTTAGTGGGGTAGGGTTTGATTGGGAAAATAAAGAACAAGTTTGGAATAAAATTTTCGAAGAACTCAATGAATTAAAGGCAGAAGTTGATAAAAATTCTGATAAAGCTATGATAGAAGCTGAACTGGGAGATTTGTTGTTTGTAATTATTAATTATGCAAGATTTATTGGTGTCAATCCTGAAGATGCTTTAGAAAAAACTAATTTAAAAGTTATTAAAAGATTTAGTTACATTGAAAAACAGGCAAAGTTAATGGGGAAAAATCTTTATGACATGAACTTGCAGGAAATGGATAAATTGTGGGAAATTGCTAAAACAAAAGAAAAGAAAGAATAAATGTTTGAAGGCCCTACAAGGCAAAAGGTAATATTCCTCCTAATAGTATTGAAATAAATTTGTAAAAGTTGAAATTATGTTGCTCGTCTGATTCAAATAATATAGTAGTTGATATATGTAGCAATATGCCAACAACCATAGCCATAATAATTCTAAATAATTTTTTATTTTCTACTATAAGTAAATAATTATTAGTAATGGTTAATGTAATAATTCCTAATGGGGCTGATAAGGCAAACAATAATAAAAATATAATACTTTTTATTTTACTCATTTTAGATTGAATAAATAATATCATTAATATTATTGATATAGGAATATTATGTATAATAATACCAAACAGCATAGTTCTTTGAATTGTTGGCTGGTTGAACATATTAGCTAATGGCATCCCTTCTAAAAATGAATGTATACAAATACCTACTAAAATAGCTATTAATGGCATAGTACCTTGTGAATTACCTTTGTCACAGTTTATATCTTGATGGCCATGCTCAATTCCTTTGGTAATAAAATCCATTAATAGTTGTATTAAAAAACCGATTAATACAAATATTCCTAAATGTATTTCTGATTCTTGTGAAAAAATTTCAGGTATAATGTGTGCAAAACAAAGAGATAACAAATAAGCTCCACTAAAAGAAGTAAATAATTTAAGCAATTTGTTGTTTATCTTAAAAAAAAGTACACTTAATCCACTGATTATAATAGGTAAAAATAGCCCTACGAAAACTAGTAAATTCATATTTTATAAAATATTTTGTAAAAAATAAAATCTTTAATTGTTTGAAATAATAAGATTGTTATTTTCGGCAAATTCCATTTGTTTCTTTTTTAGTTCTTTCATTTTACTTTCTATTTTTATTTCAGCTTGTTTTTCTATATCTAAAATTTTTTGATAGGTATTTTTAGAAATATTATTACGATTTTGCTTTAGTATTTCTATAATTGAAGTAAATTCATTTTCTATTATTCCTTTATAAGTTTCAAATAACGATAAAGCAGCATTTTTATAATCAACAGATCCTTTATAATCGTGTAAAGATTGTACGTTTTCAATTGATTTTTTTATTTGCTCAATTGCATTTTCTTTTAATACTTCTAATTCCTGATAATTCTGATTTTCGATTGCTCCTTTAAATTTATATATACTTTCGGTAGCCGGTATTTCTTGATCAACAATCATATTATTATATTCAAAAGCACTACGTGTAGGGGCATTGCATGAATAATTAATAATAAATAATAATGCTGCTAAAATTAAAATCTTGTAAAAACCATATCGTTTCATTATTATTTATGTAAATTAATTATTGCTTGCAAAATTAATGCTCTGTAATATTAATTTTATAATTATTTGCAAATTTTTCAGATATTTTATTAAAAAGTTCTATTTCTTTTTCTAATTCGGAATTTATTGTATTCGTAATTTTGTAGAAGCTAATATCGTCTTCAATTTTATAATCATATGTAGAAATTTTAATAATATTTATAAGAGCTTCATAATTAGTCAGATTTTGTTGATAAGCTTTAAGTAGTTGTATAGCACTATTTTTTAGTGATTCATTATTATCAAAAACAGGCATATTATTTAATTTTGCTAACATGGAGTCAATGTTTTTTTTTAATGATAGGTATAGACAATTTATTTTTTCAATGTGTGAAGTATCTGTAATTTGATTATTTTGTGCTTGTAATTCTCGTGCTATTGTTATGGCACCTATTAAAGTATCTTCACTCTTTAAAACAGGATATATACATTTGTAAATATTTTGATAATAATCACTTGCTTTTTTTGAGTAATTTTTGCAAGCATATAATAAAAAAATTAATAATATAATAAAATATAATAATTTATTCTTTTTTTGTTGTATTTTTAACATAATTTTAATAATTTAGTATTAATAAATTATTATTTTTGCAAAAGTAAATAATTTAAATTAATAATTTAATCTTATTTTATTAAATACTGTTAAATTTAATATGACTAAAGAATTCCCTTTATTGATAAATAAAATTGATGAGTTTATAAAAAAATACTACAAAAATCTTTTGCTGAAAGGAGGTTTGTTGGCTTTAGCTGCTTTAGCTGCTTTTTTTATTATTGTTAATTTACTTGAATATTTTGGGAATTTTAATATAACTGTAAGAACAATCATTTTTTATATTTATATTGTAACTACTTTATTTATATTATATTATTTTGTTTTTATTCCATTATTAAAATTATATAAAATAGGTAAAGTTATTTCTTATGAAGAAGCTGCAATTATTATTGGTAAACATTTTCCTGAGGTAGAGGATAAACTTCTTAATACTCTTCAATTACAAAAAATGGGTCAAAACAATATAATTAATGATGAATTATTGCAAGCAAGTATTGAACAAAAAATTAAACAATTAAAACCTATACCATTTACAAATGCTATTAATCTTAAGGAAAATAAAAAATATGTAAAACATGCTATTGTGCCTTTATTAATAATTATGATTTTGTTATTTGCTGCTCCAAGTGTAATTAAAGAACCTACTAAACGAATAATACACCATAATGTTTATTACGAAAAAATACCCCCTTATTATTTTAAAATTTTAAATCCTAATCTTACCGCTTTTCAACAAGATGATTTTGTTTTAGAAGTTAAAATTGAAGGACAAGAAACACCTGCTAATGTTTTTGTTATTATAAATAATAACCGATATAAACTTGATAAAAAAAATAACATACGCTTTAGTTATACTTTTAAAAATTTACAAAAAAATATAAAATTTAAACTTACAGGTGAAAATGTTACGTCTAAGGAATATGAAATTACAGTTTTACCACGCCCTATTATACTCGATTTTGTTGTTGAATTGTCATATCCAGTATATACAGGCAAAATAAATGAAACACTTAAAAATACAGGCGATTTTGTTGTCCCTGCGGGTACAAAAATATTGTGGAACTTTTTTACTAAGGATACTAGAGAGCTTATTTTGAAAATTGGAGATAAAGAAGAGACTTTGAAAACAAGTGATAATAAAGTGTTTCAATATAGTAATAAATTTTTTACTAGTACTAATTATGTAGTTAAAACAACAAATGAATTTATAAAAAAGAGCAAAGATTCCTTAGTTTACTCAATAAATGTAATACCTGATGCCTATCCTTCTATAAAAATTGAAGAATATATTGATTCAATACTTGAAAATCGTCGTTTTTTTAAAGGACTTATCAAAGATGATTATGGTTTTAGTAAAATGACTTTTAATTATGCTTTTATTAACGACGAGAAACAAAAAATTTTAAATAGTCAAATTATAAGTGTCCCGATACCTATTAATAAAGCTAATAATCAACAAGAATTTTATTATTATTTTGACATGTCTGAAATTAAGATTGAGCCGGGCGATGAAATTGAATATTTTTTTGAAGTTTGGGATAATGATGGTATAAATGGTAGTAAATCTACTCGCTCTCAAAAAATGATTTTTAAAGCACCTACTCTACAAGAAATCGAAGAAAGAACGGAAAATGCTAACAAACAAATGAAAATAGATATTAATCAAACTATACTTGATACAAAAAAATTACAAAAAGATATAGAAGAATTTCAAAAAAAATTAGTAGATAAAAATCAACTTTCGTGGCAGGAAAAACAAGAATTACAAAACTTGATACAAACTCAGCAACAATTACAACTAAAAATAGATCAACTTAAACTACAAAACCAAATAAATAATATTAAAGAGCAACAATTTAATCCTATAGATGAAGAAATTATAAGAAAGCAAAAAGAACTTGAAAATTTGTTTGAAAATATTATGACTCCTGAAATGAAAGAACTAATAAGGCAAATGCAAGAAATGCTCGATAAACTTAATAATAAAGACCAAATGTCTAAAATGCTCGAACAAATTAAATTAACTAATGAGGATATAAAGAAAGAACTTGATAGAAGTTTAGAATTATTTAAACAACTTGAATTTGAAAAAAAATTACAAGAAACTATACAAAAATTAGATGCTCTTACTGAAAAACAAAATAAACTGGCCGAAGAAACTGAAACCGGTAACAAATCAATAGAAGAATTGAAAAAAGAACAGGATGAGCTTAATAATGAATTTAAACAATTACGTGAAGATATTAAAGAATTAGAAAAGAAAAATAGTGAACTTGAGTATCCTAATAAATTAAAGAATACTCAAGATGAACAGGAAGCTATTCAAAATGAAATGAAAAATAGTTCTAATTCTCTTAATAAAGGTAAAAATAAACAAGCTTCACAATCCCAAAAAAAAGCTGCTTCCCAAATGGAAGAATTGTCTGATAAACTTCAAGATATGCAGGCAGCTATGGAAGAAGAACAACTAGGTGAAGATATAATGGCTTTGAGAGAAATACTTGAAAATCTTATTAAAATTTCATTTTCTCAGGAAAATTTGATGAAAAATTTTAATACTATTAATAAAAGTGATCCTCGATATACTAAAATGGCTCAAGAACAAAAAAATCTTAAAGATGCACTACAAATGGTAGAAGATTCTTTATACGCTTTGAGTAAACGGCAAATAGCTATTCAATCTTACATTAATAGAGAAATTAATCTTATTAATCAAAATGCAGATTATGCTTTAAATTATATTCACGATCGTAATATATCAAAAGTTACTTCTTCTCAACAATTAATAATGACATCAGTTAATAATCTTGCCTTACTCTTATCAGAAGCTTTAGCACAAATGCAACAACAAATGACAAAATCTTCTTCTCAAAATAAATCAGGTGCTAGTTGTAAAAATCCAAATAGTAGTGGTGGTGGTAATAATAAGCCTAAATCGGCTAAAACTATGAGACAACTACAGGAACAACTAAATAAACAAATGGAAGAACTTAAAAATAGTATGCAACAAGGGCAAAAACAAAATAGACAAGGACAAACAATGAGTGAACAGTTTGCTAGAATGGCGGCACAACAAGAAGCTATACGTAGAATGATGCAGGAATATAGTCAACAAATAGAACAAAAAGGTCAAAATAGTGGTAATATAGGAGAACTAATGAAACAAATGGAACAAACAGAATTAGAACTTGTAAACAAAATAATATCAGATGAAACACTTAAAAGACAGCAAGAAATATTAACAAGATTATTGGAATCTGAAAAAGCTGAAAAAGAAAGAGAATTGGATGATAAAAGAGAATCAAATGAAGCAAAAAATGAAAATTTTAGTAACCCTGGGAAATATTTTGAGTATAATAAACAAAAATTCAAAGAGGCTGAACTACTAAAAACTGTACCACCCTCCTTGAAAATGTTTTATAGAAATAAGGTTAATCAATATTTTTTAAATTTTGAAGAATAAAATGAAAATACAGGAGCTTAGCATTAATTCAATACCCGAAAATTTACGCTTGGTTGAAAAGTTTATTGAAGAAGTATGTGACTATTATAATATTACTGATATGTATTTTGGTAATATACTTATTTCAATTACTGAAGCTGCTGCTAATGCTATAATACATGGTAATAAATGTGATGCAAATAAAAAAGTAAATATTACTGTTAAGTTTGTGAAGGGAGGGCTTTTATTTACAGTTGAAGATGAAGGTGAGGGGTTTGATTATAATAATATTCCTGACCCTACCGAAGCTGAAGAGGAAGCAACTGTAGGACGTGGACTTTTTGTTATGCGTTCTTTATCAGATAAAATAGAATTTCTTAATAATGGCCGTACTGTAGTGATGATGTTTGAAATTGCTGGTCTTGAAGAAGATAAAATACAAAAAAGAATAGATACCATTAGTAAATATACAGAGCTTGAACAAAAAAAGCAGTTATCAGAAAAACATAAAATTTAAATATCTTCCCTTTTTTCAATAATGTCAAATAATATTTATTTTTTTACTGAAGATATTAATTTTAATTTAAAGCATCGTAATGCAATAAGGCAATGGATAAAAAATATTGTTGCTGCTGAAGAGAAAAAAATAGATAGTATTAATTATATATTTTGTTCTGATAATTACTTATTTAAATTGAACATAGATTATTTGAAACATAATACTTTAACTGATGTTATAACATTTAACTATTCCGAAGATAATATTAATGGTGATGTATTTATAAGTATAGAAAGAATAAAAGAAAATGCAAAAATATTCAAGCAAAAATTTTATATTGAATTATTAAGAGTTATAGTACACGGAACGCTCCATTTGTGTGGATATAAAGACAAATCTAAAAAAGATAAACATTTGATGCAAAGTAAAGAAGATTTTTATCTTTCTAAACTTGATTTTTCAATAATTCAATAATATACTTAAATTTAAGTTATTTTTACTTTCTCCTGTATCGATTTAAAGCCTTTACCAAGAATTTCATTAGCATCAAGTACAGTTAAAAAAGCATTAGGGTCAGTATGGCTGATAAAATCTTCTAATTGTCCCAATTCCTTAGGATTAACAACAGTAAAGAGTATTACTCTTTCATTACCTTGATATATCCCATTACCTTTAATAAAAGTTCCTCCTCTATCCAGTTTATTAACTATAAAGTCTCTGATTTCTTGATGTTTATCTGATATTATAAATAAAGTTTTATCATAATTAAAGCCACTAAGAATAGTATCTATTACCCTTCCCGTTACAAATATAGTGACCCATGAATATAAAGGAATTTTCCAATCTCCAAAAGCTATAAGCCCTAATAAAACTATTGATGAATCAACATACATAAGTGCTTGCCCTACAGGTAATTTAGTATATTTTTGGATAATCATAGCTATAATGTCTGATCCTCCTGATGTAGCACGAGCTTTAAAGATAATACCAAGTCCAGTACCTATAAGGACACCTCCAAAAATAGCTGATAGCAAAATATCATCTTTTACTAAAGGAATGTCTCCTTGAAAAACTGTTAAAAAGTCTATAAAAACAGAAGTTAAAATAAAACCTATTATTGTTTTAATACCAAAACGAGGGCCCAATATTTTAATACCTGCTATTGTAAGTGGAATATTTAAAATTAATCCTGTTAAACCTACAGGAATTCCGTCAGGTATAAAGGTAAACAAGCCTTTTGTTACATAATGAATAACTATCGAAATACCATATACTCCTCCTGGAACTATTTTATTAGGAGAAATAAAATATACGTAGCCAGCGGCCATTATTATAGAACCAATGACTATTAGAGTATATGATAAAATAGATTTTTGAGCAAATTTTTTGTCCTTTGTAATCATTGTTGTTAATATTTATTTTTGATTTTGCAAAAGTATTTGTTTTAGTGATATATATAAAATTTAAATTATTATAAAATTAAATGCATAACAACATACGTCTTCTTTTAAATGGTTGAAGGTGTATGGTATGTATTGTATTTTATAAAAAATAAATTTTGATATAATATAGGTTAATTTAATAACGGTTAATAGCATTAAGATCAGCAAAAGCTATTTTTAGTCGCTCTACCATCATTTTTTCACCTTCTCTTAGCCACTTTCTAGGATCGTAATATTTTTTGTTAGGTTTATCTTCACCTTCAGGATTTCCTATTTGTCCTTGTAAATAATCTTTGTATTTATTATAATATTTATGTACACCTTCCCAAAAAGCCCATTGAGTGTCAGTATCTATATTCATTTTTATAACCCCATAGCTAATAGCTTCTTTTATTTTTTCTGGTTCAGATCCTGAACCTCCATGAAAAACGAAGTTTACAGGATTGCCTTTAGTTCCGTATTTTTTATTTATGTATTCTTGAGAATTTTTTAAGATTATTGGTTCAAGTTTAACATTGCCTGGTTTATAGACGCCGTGTACATTGCCAAAAGAAGCAGCAATAGTAAAATTCAAACTAACGGAGCTTAATATTTCATATGCTCGTGCGACGTCTTCAGGTTGAGTATATAATTTTGAACTATGTATACCACTATGATCAACACCATCTTCTTCTCCACCTGTAATACCTAATTCAATTTCTAATATCATATCTAATTTAGTAAGTTTTTCAAGATATCTTTTACATGTTTCCAAGTTTTGTTCTAAAGGTTCTTCTGATAGGTCGAGCATATGAGAACTGAATAATGGTTTACCGTATTTTTTAAAATGTTTTTCGCCTTCTTCTATCAGGCCGTCTACCCAAGGAAGTAATTTACGTGCAGCATGGTCAGTATGGATAATAATGGGGATACCATATTTAGCAGCCATTCTATGAATGTGATAAGCACCCGATATGGTGCCTTCTATAGCTATCGATAAATCATCATTAGGTAATGAAGGCCCGCCAAAAAAAGCTCCTCCACCATTTGAGAATTGGATAATTACTGGTGAATTAACAGATTTAGCTGCTTCTAATACTGCGTTTACGGAATTTGTTCCTACTACATTAACTGCAGGCAAAGCAAAAGCATTTTCTTTAGCTATTTTAAATATTTCTAATACATTTTTACCATAAACAAACCCTGGGGCAATTTTTTCTGAAATTTTTCCAGCCATAATTTTTAAATTTAAAATTATTACAAATATACATTAAATTTTTGATTAACCCACAAACGAATAAAATCCAATATGAACTCAAAGTGCTGTATGTGTTGAAGCACATTCATATATTAGCACATTAATTTTAAAACTTATCTTTTATGGGAAGAACATGCGGACTGGATGTTCACAAACATACAATTTTTTGTAGAATATTCAACGGGAAAACAAACAATGAAGTAAAAGAACACTTAACATTAACAAGCTCTATACAATTTTATTTTTCAGTCCCTCTCTATTAAAATGCATGTTAACTCCTTGTTAAATATAACTAAACACTTCAAATTAAGACTTTTTGCGAAGTTTTAAACGTCTTTTAAGTAAAATAGGAGAGTGACGTTTTACGGTTTGGCGTTGGGGTGGATTGCGGAGCATGTCATTGTCAAACCATTATAAAGTTTAAAAAGAGACACAGTCATTTAAGGGATGAAAAAATTTTTACTTTTGGAGTATGCGGCAAAGCCGAATTGCAAAGATTTGTAATGTATATTTCTTCTGGTTTCCAATCGATCGAGTGTTTTTAATCACAGAGGGCACAGAGGGGCACAGAGGGGGTTAATTTTTCTCCGTGGTAAATTGTTTTTTAGATGGCACGTAGGTTATTATTTCGCCCC
>DAOTOD010000001.1:0-24868 GCA_035451165.1 Bacteroidales bacterium | reverse complement strand
ACCGATAATCATAAGATAATAATTTGTTTTCCCAAAGGCAAAATGTATTTCACGTTTGTCGGAAGTTTTTGTTTTATTATTTTTACTGATGGTGTTGCCTTTTTTTTCAGATGTAATAATAATTTTTTTATTCATTGTTTTATAATTATTATATATATAAATAATCGGTTTTTATTTTAAGATATTTTTGTACAGCAAAAAAACTTGAAATAAATGAAATAATAATACCCATTAGTATTATAGAGCCGAATAATATTATAACATAATTTATTTCAGGTATATAATTTATTTCAGGAAAGTTTTTTTGAATTATGTATAATATGCTTATAATAAGAGCAATTGCTATTATTGAGGCAATAAATCCTTGAATTATTGCACGCCATATGAATGGTCTTTTTATAAAATTTTGTGTAGCACCCACTAATTGCATACTTCTTATAATAAATCGTTTAGAATATATTGCTAATTTTATTGTATTATTAATAAGAGCTATAGAAATTAATAATAACAAAGCACAAAAAGTTATCATTATAATGCTTATTTTTTTAATGTTATTGTTGACTATATGTAATAATGATTTTTGATAAAATACTTCTTTAACATTGTCATACTTTGTTATTTCTTTTTCTATCATAACCAGACTATCATCATTGGCCCAGTTGGACTTAAGTTTTAATTCAATTGACGGCGGTATAGGTATATAACCAAGCCATTGAATAAAATCTTCTCCTAATTCTTCTTCTACTTTTTTTGCTGCTTGTTCGGGTGAAACATATTCTATTGATTTCACGTATGGCTTTAAATTTAATATTTTTTGTAAGTATAAGATATCATTTTCTTTTGTGTTTTCAGCCATCATAACAGTAAATCCTATGTTTTCTTTAACATAATCTGAAAGAGATTTACCATTAAGTATTATCAACCCTAATATGCCTAAAACGAACAAAACTAATGACATACTTATTACAGTCGTTATATATGAGCTTTGTAACCTAAATTTGACACTTAATTCTTTTTTTGACATAATATTGTTAAATAAGCCTGCTAATTTAAATAATATTAATTATAAAGCATATGTTATTCCGGCCATTAAACTAAATTTTCTGGAGGGATAGTCTAACCATTTTTCAAAACGTGTTCCACTAATGTTGTATAAATTTAGAAAACCACTTAACACTTTGTTATATCTATATTCTAGTAAAAGGTTTATGTCGATATAACTTTTAATTTTTTTTGTAATCATTGGAGAATTAGCGTAAGTACCGGTAGTTAGTCCATAAACAGGGCCAAAATAAAATACTTCGGCATTAGCAATTATTTTATTTTGTATGTTATATTTGGCTGATAAGAAAAATTCATAAGGTGGTTTATACCATGGTTGTTTTTCTAATGTTAAAGAATATTCATTCCAAGAACCACCTAATGTGATTTTTATTCTTTCTCTTTGTTGATATGCAAATTCTCCACTTAGCTTTAATAAATTTATATCATCATAATTTAATGTAAATTTATTGAGCCACCTTTCAGTAGTATCTATTAAATTATTTTCTCTAACAAAAAATGGCATATTATCAATTTTATTGTTCGATAATTTAGCATAAAAGTCAAGATTTTTTGCAATAGAAGCATTGATACCACCGTAAATTTGGGCCTTGTTGTAAGTAAATACTTCGGGTATTGAAGATGAAATAAAGGCATTTTCTTTGCTTAATCTTATGTAGTCATATCTTTCAGCATTCCCTGTGAATCCTCCGTAAAAATCAAGTATATTTCTTATAATTCTAAAATGTACTTCTGCTTTTGGATAAAAATGAAGATAAGATGTACTATCGCCTATTATTGTAGCATCACCTCCAAGGTTGATGTCAAAGAATCCGAATTTTGTATTTAAAAATGGTTTTAATGATATTAAAGTATTAGTATGGCTTGATTTGTTAGTAAAAATTTGAGAAACTATATCTGTTTCTGCTTTTATTCCTATTATTTGTGTTTTAGTAATAGGTAAAAGTTGAAGATTTTGTGCAATATATCCTTTAAAATTGATGTTATGCTCTTGTCTTTTATAATAATCACCAACATAATTGTAATTTAGCTTAAATTTATAGTCTAACTTTGAAGAGTCAATTGATATATTAAAAAGATTAACATAAGTATTAGTATAAAAGAATCTTTGTTTAGTTTCTTTTTTGGTTGGTTGTATTTCAAAATATTTAAGCACAGAGTCGGGATTGAAACCATAATAATGTACTACATTTCTTGAAAAGCTTATCCCCCCAGATAAAGACAAATTATTAAAATAGTGACAAGTATTAGCTTCTGCTATATTATCACTCCACCCAGAATAACCTACATTTTTAATTTTTCCTGAAGAAGATATATGTTTGAGATGAATATTGTTTGACCATTTTTTAGAACGTTGATTGGAATAAAAAAATTCAGCATAAGGAGTTTTATAAGTCCCTATGCCTCCTTTAAGCAAAAACTTGTATAATTTAGTTAGTTTTTCATCCACAAGTTTCATAGGTTTTATAGGTTCAATTTGAAAAGAGGTTTCTATTTTTTTAGGAATTATCATGTACGATAATTCGGGTTTAATTATTATGCTGTCTTTAATTGTAGGGGAAAAATTTATTTTAGAAGCATCATTTATAGTAGGTTGAAAATTACCTATAACTACTACAGTAGGATTATATCCACTCTCTTGTGCTATGATTTTATTAGAATAAAATATTATTAAAGTTATTATTAAAATATGTTTCATCATTTTACAAGTGTTTTAATTTTGTTATTCTTGTTGAATATTTTCAGGATTTGTTTCTTCTAATTGTTGATTAGTTGATTTTTCAGCTTCAATTATTGCATTAAGTTTTGCATAAGCAATTTCTACTAAGTCAGTACCTTTATAATTATCTATAATAGCTTTTAAAGTTTGTTTAGCTTCAAAAGGATTTCCTGTTATGTAGTAATTATCGGCAAGTAAAATAAAACCTTTAGCTATCCATTTATCGTACGAAGGTACTTGATTTATGAGCTCAAAAATTTCTTTTTCTGACTCATCGTAATTTTTAAGTTTATATTGTATTTCTGCAAGATAATATTTTGCTTCAGCTTTTGCTTCTCCTTTGCTTTGTTTGGATAAGATTACAAAAATAGCTTGAGCTTTAGCTATATTGTTTAGTAAATAAGCAGAACGTCCTATTATTAAGTTAGCTTCATCACACAAAAGCTGATCTTCATTGACTTTAGGAGTGTTTAATAATTTTTCAGCAGCTTCTATAGCTTTGTCGTATGATTGAAGTTCAAAATAACATCTCATAATACCTTTTTTTGCTTCAATAATGTTAGCATCATATTCGGCTATTTGCTCAAGTTTAATGTAATATTGTAAAGCTGTATTATAATCTTTTTTAGAATAACATATTGATGAAGCTTTTAATAAAGCACTTTCTGTAAATTTGTTTCTAGGTTTTGAAATTACATAATCATATCCTTGTAAAGCTTCATCCAGAGCAGCAGCTTTGTAGTCACATTCAGCTTTATAAAAATGAGCATTTATTATAAATATTCCTTCAGGAAAAGTTTTGATATAATTTTCAAAGCTTGTTCTGGAATTGTTACAATCACCTTTCATATAACGTAATTCTATTGCTTGATAAGTCATAGAATCTTCTTCTGTGTTTGATACTCCTTTAAAGTCTTTAACATATACTAAAAATTCATCTACTTTATTCATATATATGTAAATATCTTGTATAGTCATTAAAGCTTCTTTTGATTCGGGGGTGCCCGGATATTCAGCTACTACATTTTTTAAACATTCTAAGGCTTTTTCATCTTCTTTCATATTAAAATATAATAGTCCTTTTTGTAATTTAGCTTTAACTAAATATGAACTTTTAGGATAATTGTCGATAAGTTCACTGTAATATTTTATAGCTTTACTGTTATTATTTAACATTACATAAGTGTCGGCAAGTTCAAATAAAGCATCGTCAACATAGTTTGAGTTAGGATATTCGGTTAGTAATTGATTTAAAACAGCTTCTTTTTCTGTAAACCTTTTTAAAATGCCTAATGCTATAGCTTTTTGAAATAATGAGTAATCTATGCCTGATAGTTTTGTAGATATAGATTTATCATAATAAGAAAGAGCATTATTAATGTCTTTATTAATAAAATAACAATCAGCTATTCTTTTGTAGGCATCATTAATTAATTCTGTATTTTTATTTTCTTGAGATAATAAAAATTTTTGGAAAGATAAAAGAGCTTGAGAATATTTTTTATCTTTAAAATAGCAGTATCCAATATTATAATGTGTCAAATTATATTCAGGTTGATTAAAGGCACCAGGTGCTGTTAAAAAAGATTGATAATAATTAAGGGCCGAATCATTTTTGTTTAAACGGTAATAGATTTCGCCTGCCCAAAATAAACCTAAAGCTGCAAAATTATTATTATATCGCATTGAAGCAGCTTTTTTGAATAAAGGCAAAGCTTCGTCAAAACGTTTATCATTAAATAATTCTATAGCTCTAAAATATGCTACTTTTTGCCAAGCTTCATTAATTTTTTCAGTTTTAATTTTAATATTTTCTATTGATTTAAGTGCATCTTTATAATTTTTAGTTGACATAAGAAGTTCTGCTAAATAAGTGTGAGCATCGTCAATATTTATAGAATTAGGATAATTATTAATAAATGTTTGAAAAGCATTAATAGCTTCATTATAAGGATTTATTGAAAGTTCATAAGATAGTTTTGCATAATTAAATAAGGCATCTTCTATAATTTCAGGGTTATATTTTAGTTTATATGCTGATAAAAAAGCATTACGTGCAAAAATTTTTTCATTAGTTTTAAGATAACTATCGGCTAATAGATACCAAGCATTTTGGCTTAAACTGTCTTCAGTATCAACAACTTTGCGGAAGTTATTAATAGCTTCTGAATAATTTTTAGCTCTATAGTATGCATATCCTAATTGATAAAAATCTTCTCTTGTTAATGATTTTGTAGTTTTTAGCATATACAATTCGAGATAAGGTGTAGCTTTGTTGAATTGTTCGGTTTTGTAATAAGCTTCTCCTATAAGCCTTGCTATTTCGGCTACTCGTTTAGTGTTTGCAGAGTCTAGTAAAGGCGGGGCTATCTTTAATAATTCTTCATATTTATTTTGTATGTAGTATATTTGTGTGATATAGTAAGGTACTACAGGACCAAAATCAGGATCTGTAATAAGTTTTAAGAAATGCGTAAGAGCCGTTTCATAATTTTTTTCTGTATATGCTATATGAGCAAAGAAATAATTAGCTGGTGCTTGATATTTTGATTCTTTATCAATTATTTCATAGAAAGCTCTTTTAGCTTGCTCATATTGATTTGTAGCAAAATAAGAATAGCCAATTTTAAAATAATATTCTACTTGTTCTTCAGGAGTAAGGAAGTAAATATCAATATTATTAAAAGCTTTTATAGTATTTTTGTAATTTTTCTTTTTGTAATTATAACGAGCAAGTTGTAACCATGCTTGAGTAATTTTTGTGTTTTCAGGGTAATTATATATAAAAGACATTAATTTTTTTTCAGCATCTTGGTTAAAAAGTTCTGAAGCACAAACAGCTTCATAAAAGCTTGAATTGGTTAATATATCAAGCCTATTTATTTCATA
This sequence comes from Bacteroidales bacterium, assembly GCA_035451165.1. GTDB lineage: Bacteria > Bacteroidota > Bacteroidia > Bacteroidales > JAKIYJ01 > JAKIYJ01. The sequence continues at coordinate 19,197 of DAOTOD010000001.1, read as the reverse complement.
TTCTTCGATTATTTTATTAAAAATAAACTTTGCTGAGCCAAATTTTTCTTTGTTAAACAATTCTGATGCTAACCTGAAATTTTCTTCTGGCAAGTTAAAAATATTAGTTTTTTGAGCTAATGTTAAGTTTATTATTAATAAATATACTAGTAAATTAAGTATAAATTTTATAATTATTTTCTTCATTGTAATCATAATAAGTGTTAAAAAAATTAATTAATAACAAATAAAGTAAAAGTTAATTGTATAGTACAATTAAACTTAAAAATTAGAATGTAAAAATAATGAAATGATTAAAATATTAAAAAATTAGGAATCAATTTTTTTTCTAACATGTTAAAATAATTATAAAAAAATAAAAAAGTCGGTGTGTAAGCCGGGTTCTGTGTCATGATAATCATGAATTCTATCATTTATCTAGGCTTTTTGTCACCAAAAAGCTCTAACGACCTACCCCCCGGAATGAGCGAGCAACCCATATACTCCGGTATATTTGGTCTTTCAGCCCATAAGGTTTGCCCCTGTCGCCAGTCACCTGGCGGCAGCGTGAGCTCTTACCTCACGTTTTCACCCTTGCTCCAGCATATAAATACTGGGGCGGTTATTTTCTGTGGCACTATCTGTTTCTCCATAAGCTGGGCGGAGAACCTTCCTGTTAGGAAGTATGGTGCTCTGTGCTGCCCGGACTTTCCTCTTCGGTTTCATTGAAAACGAAGCGATAGAACCACCGACTTTTTTATTATTCCCAGCCTTACGCAAAGATAACAAAAAAATATTTTATTTTGTATTTTTGGAATCTTTTTAGTGAGTTTTATAGCTATTATTTTATAATAATAACAATAATAAATCTTAAATAATGTATGAATAAAGTATTATTTAAATTTCAATTAAAAAATGTTTACCTGCCAATTTTTATTATTTTACTTCTTGTGACACTAATTTATCGTAGTCATTTTTATAACGAATTTCATTTTGATGATAGCCATACTATTAAGAATAATGTTTATATTCAGGATATAAAGAATTTTAAGAAATTTTTTACTGATGCTACTACTTTTTCTAATTTGCCTCAAAATCAACAATATAGACCTATGGTGACGCTTAGTTTAGCAATTGATTACTGGTTGTCATGGAAATTAAATTCTAAATATAAAGATAAATCACAATTTGATGTGGTATGGCAACAAAAACCTGATAAGTCTTTTTGGTTTCATTTTTCTAACTTTTTTTGGTATTTAGTCCAGCTTATATTAATGTATTTTATGTTTATAAAAATATTTAATAAAATTAAACAACACAATTGGAATAATGTTATAGCTTTATTTGCTGTTGCTTGGTATGGCTTTCATACAGCTCATGCTGAAACAATTAATTATATATCGGCTCGCTCCGATTCAATGTCGACTTTATGTATAATTGCAGCTTTTGTTATCTTTTTAAATAGTAATATTGGCAAAAAATATTTCCTTTATTTAATTCCGGTTGTAATAGGATGTTTGTTTAAGCCTACTGCAGTTATGTTTGCTCCATTAATTGCCGTTTATTTATTACTTTTTGAAATATTTCCTTTAATTGACAAGAAATTAAATTATAACAAAACGAAAAAGAAGATTAAATATAAATATCCCACTGCTGATATTAAAATTATAAAAGATTCTATAATTCATATTGTAATATCTTTCATTGTAGTTTTTTTTATGTATGAGCTTATAACTAAAATGACCCCTAAAACTTTTACTCCTGGAACAGTTAAGTTATGGCAATATATTATTACACAACCTTTTGTAATGTTACATTATGTACGTACTTTTTTCTTCCCAACTTCTTTAAGTGCAGATACCGATTGGACAGTTTTTGAAAGCATTAAAGATATAAGATTTATTATAGGTTTAATTTTTGTAATTTTAATGTTAGTTATTGCTTATGTCACAGCTAAAAAACAATTACTACGTCCGATATCTTTTGGAATTCTATGGTTTTTTATTGCTTTATTACCCACTACTGTAGTGCCTTTATCAGAAGTGATGAATGACCATAGAATTTTTTACCCATATGTAGGATTTATGATTAGTGTAATGTGGACAATAGGTTTACTTTTGTTAAAATATGAAAATAAAATTTTAAATAGCAGAATACTTAAAGTAGCTATAATATTTGTAGCTTTTTTTATTCTAACTGCTAATGCTTATGGTGCTTATAAAAGATGTGAAGTATGGAGTACTGAAGAAACTTTATGGTATGATGTAACTGTTAAAAGCCCTAAAAATGGCAGAGGACTAATGAATTATGGCTTAACTCAAATGGCAAAAGCTAAATATGATGTTGCTTTAGAATATTTTGAAAAAGCAAAAAAATATACTCCTTTTTATCCTTACTTATATGTAAATATAGGTATTTTAAAAAATGCTACAGGTGATTTTAATGAAGCTGAACAAAATTTTAAATTAGCACTACAATATGGCCCTGATTTTTATGGAGCATATTATTACTATGCACAGTTTTTAAATTCAAGAAATCGTAATAAAGAAGCTATACCATTGCTCAAAAAAGCTATAGAAATAAGCCCTGCATGGCTCGAAAGCCGTTATTTACTTATGAATATTTATGCTTTTGAATATATGTGGAAAGAATTGAAACAACTTGCCCAAGAAACACTTACGATAAATCCTAATGATCCTATTAGTTTATATTATTTAAATAGTGCTAATAAACCTAAAACACGACTTGAAGAGGCTATAGAATTGGTAAAACAATATCCTACACCTGAAAATTATCTTACATTAGGGCTACGTTATTACCAAGAATATGATTTTGAAAAATGCATAGAATATACTAATGAAGCTCTGAAACTTAAACCTGATTACCTAGAGGCTTTTAATAATTTATGCTCAGCTTACAATAATTTAGGACAATGGGATAAAGCTATTGAAGCAGGCAAAAAAGCATTATCACTAAAACCTGATTATACTCTGGCTAAAGCTAACCTTAACCTTGCCCAACAAATGAAAGAAATTTATGATGCTAATAAGCAGAACCCTTCTGCTGAATCATGGCTTAATTTGAGCGTTATTTATTATAATAATACTTTATACTTACTTTCAATAAATGCCGCCCAAAAAGCATTAAAGTTTAATCCTAATTTAGCAGCAGCTTATAATAATATTTGTAGTGCATATAATGCAATTGGTCAATGGGAAAAAGCTATAGAAGCTTGTGAAAAAGCTTTAGAAATTGATAATAATTTTGAATTAGCCAAAAATAATCTTAAATGGGCAAAACAAAATATAAATTAAAATTTTAATAATTATTTTTTATATTATAAAAATTAATTTAAGATTTTTTTTAATAAAATTTTTATTAAATTTACATCCTAACCCTAAAATTATTATGCTTATGAAATGTAAAATGTTATTATGTATTTTGTTTATGTTCATTTTTATAAAAATAAACATTCACGCTCAGGGAACAGCAATCAATACTTCGGGAGCTTTACCTGACCCATCAGCTATGCTTGATGTATCCGCTTTGAATAAAGGTGTATTAATACCAAGGATGACATTAGCACAAAGAAATATGATATTGGCTCCAGCAACTGGTTTAATTATTTATCAAGTTGACCAAGATACAGGCTTTTATTACAATGCAGGCTCTCCTTCTTCTCCTATTTGGCTTCAATTAATGCCAAACCCAGCTAATACAGAACTTAATATGAACTTTAAAAAAATAGTTAATTTGGCTACTTGTACCGATAATAATGATGCTGCTAATAAACAATATGTTGATAACGCAATCTCTGCAGGAGGCGGGAATAGCAGCATCCCTACAATGATAAGCGATGAATCTATAACAGATTATACTTTTGCAGAAGCAGTTCAATATTGTGAAAATTTAAATGAAGGAGGTTATACCGACTGGAGATTACCTGAGGTTAACGAAATAGCTTATTTTGCTGGTAGTACTACAAGTACAAATTTTTTATGGACAAAGACTATAGCCGAAGGAAAAGAAAATCCTATAAATCAAAATTATATTTCATATAGGCTTAGTGATGGTAAATGGAAAAATGGTGGGGAAATAACAGGAATGTTATTAGCAAGAACAGTGAGTGGTAATACCAAAAATGATTCTTGGACCACAGTTGCCACTTTAACTCCTGTTATTTCAGGTAATCTTATAATACCAACTCATATAAAGTTTACAGGTAGTCGAAGTTCTGATTCTCCTTGTTGTCAAGCTAGCTCATTTAGGCTTAAATTTAATTTAGCAGATGGTTCTTCATCTTATTCAAGTGTTTTTACTGCAAGCACATCAGCTACAACTTTTGTAGATATGCAAAGCATACCTTTATTAACTTCTATAACGCCTTTTGTTTCAATAGAAATTGAAATAAAGTCGTATAGTACAACAGTTACGTCTTATGCTACTTTAGTAATATCAGGTTATGAAATTCAACCCACGCAACAGGATGGTAATAAAATGTTTGTAAAATGTTTGTAAGATGTATTAGATAATGTTTGTTTTTTTATTACTATAAATTAAAAGTAAAGTAAGTTTTAAAATTTCTTATTGTTGTGTTAATTATTGTTTTTATTAGTATTTACAGGTAGTTATATTTACTTTCTTTAGTGTTTTTTACATTCTCATTAAATTATCTTAAGCATAGTAGGTTAGGTTATTAAAAAGGCTATAAAAATTTGATTATTATATGAAATTGTATAATAATTAAAGATAATTCTTTAATAAGCGACATTTGGTAATATCAAACAAAATAAATTAAGTTTGTAAAAAATATTTTTTTATGGATACTTTAGAAATGAGCCCTAATCCTTTGATAAAATTTATAGGTAAGCCATCATTTGAATTTACTCGTTCTGATATAATTAAATATATTGAGCACAATAATGTCGAAATGGTTAATTTTAGGTATGTTGCGGGAGATGGTAGATTGAAAGTGTTAAATTTTATAATAAATAGCAAAAAACATTTAGAAACAATTTTAACTAAAGGCGAAAGAGTTGATGGGTCGAGTTTATTTCCTTATGTAGAGACTGGTTCAAGTGATTTATATGTTGTTCCACGTTTTAACACCGCTTTTGTTAATCCTTTTTCACAAGAGCCAACAATAGATTTTTTATGTTCATATTTTAATAAAGACGGTTATCCTCTCGAAAATTCACCAGAAAATGTTTTACGTAAAGCCCATAAAGTTTTGTTTGAAAACACAGGGCATACTTTTGAAGCGATGGGGGAGCTTGAGTATTATGTTATTAGCGATAAATCTTCTTTATTTACGAACGCCGATCAAAAAGGCTATCATGAATCTTTTCCTTTTAATAAAAAGGAAGCTTTTAGAATAGATGCTATGAAAACCATCGCCAAAGCAGGAGGTTATATAAAATACGGGCATTCAGAAGTAGGAAATTTTATTTTTAATGATAAGGTTTATGAACAAAATGAAATAGAATTTTTACCCGTTACCCTTGAAGATGCTGCTGACCAATTAGTTATTGCTAAATGGATATTAAGAGCACTTGCTTATAAATATGGTGTCAATATTACTTTTGCTCCTAAAATTACTTTAGGTAAAGCAGGTAGTGGTTTGCATATACACACTCAATTTAAGAAAAACGGTAAAAGTGTTATGCTAAATAATGGTAAATTGAGTGATACTGCTAAAAAAATAATTGCCGGTTATTTGTATTTAACACCTTCACTAACAGCATTTGGTAATACTAATCCTACTTCTTATTTTAGATTAATTCCTAATCAAGAAGCTCCTACAAAAATATGTTGGGGCCACAGAAATAGGTCGGCACTTGTTAGAATTCCATTAGCATGGCTCGATAATGCAATTAATATGATGAAATTAGCCAATCCTAAAGAAGTTGCATTTACTTCAGGTGATGATAATAAAGATTATCAAACAATTGAGTATCGTTGTTCGGATGGTTCGGCTGATGTATATTTATTATTAGCAGGACTTGCTGTTGCAGCAAGATATGGACTTGAAATGGAAGATGCTCTTGAATATGCAGAAAAAACTTATGTAGAAAAAAATATATTTAAAGATGAAAATTTAGCTAAACAATTACCTACATTACCGACTTCTTGTTGGGAGTCAGCTGAAATGCTGGAAAAACAAAAAGATATTTATTTAAAATGTAATGTATTTACAGAAAATTTAATACAAGGTACTATTAACAAGCTTAAATCATATGGTGATAAAAATCTTATTAAAGATAATGAAGAAGCTATAATAGAATTAATAAATAAATATTTTTATTGTGGATAAAATCCTATTGCTTTAAAGAATAGCCCTATAAAAAGTAATATTAATCCTAACCAAACTAAATTAATAAAAGGAAAAAATTCAGCTTTTATTATGATATAATCTTCTTTGACAAAATTTAAGTTTAATTCTATTTTAGAAGTAACGCCCGAAATATTATTAAATCTTATAACTAATGGTGGGTATTGTAAAGTTGCATCTTTGTGATATATTTTCCCTTTGTTGATAATAAAACTTGCAATAACAGTAGTATCAGTACCTTTATATTTGACATTTATACCAGCGTCAATAGTTACATTATCAATATCGATATCCGATTTTGGCGAATTTGTTTTTAGACTTTTTAGAATAATTGTTAAGTCATTTGTGAAAGACATAGTATCATATAATGAAATATAAAAAGAATAATTTAAATTATTCGTTGGAATGTTTTCTTTAATAGGATTTAAACTATTTTTAACAATATAAACAAAATAATCACCTTTAAAGGTTTTATGTACATAAGGTTCGAAAACATCCCCATAAAGAGTGTCATATATTAATAAAGGAAATAAATTGATAGTGGACTTAGAATTATTCTTTTTTAAATCAATATTGTAGATAATCTTGTTTCCTATGATTTTATAACCTTTATAGTTAATCATACCTGCTTTTACAGAATAAGTTTTATTTTTATATAGTTTTAATGTGTTATCTCTTATTAAATCATATTTACCTCCAAAAGCTATAATTACACCTGTCAAAAATATTAATATTCCTAAGTGTGATAATATATAAGTTATGTTTTGTTTTTTTCTTTTTAATAAGTAAGAAATAAAAGTACTACTAAAACCTATTAAAGTAATTATCAATGATAAAGCTTTTGGATAAAGTTCAAAGGTATAATGTAAACTAACAAAAACACCTACGATTACACTTAATAGTAAAGTTAAATAATAAAAATAAATAAATATTTTATTTTTAGTTCTATCAATAGAAATACAATTATATATGATTAATATTAATATACATAATATTAAGAAGCCAGCCTGCCATTGATTATAAAAGGACATTTCATTTTTAGGAAAAGATAAGTGGCTGTCTAATAAATAATTAAATACAGGTATGGAAGTATTAAAAAATATATGAAAAGCTGAAAAACTAAATATGGTTGTTAACAGTAATATTATCCATTCTTTAATAGACAATGTTTTATATTTATTATAGATTGAGGAATATTTATTTTGTTTTTTTAATAGTGAAAAAATTAAGTATAAGTATAAGATAAATAGTAAAATAACAAGTAAACCTAATGCCCATCCTACTTTGTTTTTATTAAAAGAGTGAACAGATATATTGCTTAAAATGCCACTTCGAGTTAAAAATCCTGCATAAATTACTGATATGTATGCTATTATAAAAAAAATTTTAGCTGTTTTATAAAATTTATTTGTTGAATTTAGATGAATACCAGCTATTATTAACAATAGAGGTATTAGGGAAGCATTTTCAATTGGGTCCCATGACCAAAATCCGCCAAAACTTAAAGTAGTATATCCCCATATACCTCCTGACAATATTCCGGCTAATAAAAATACGACTGAAATTAAAGACCATGTTTTAGTAGTTTTTATATAGTTATCCGTTTTTATTGTTAAGCTTGACATGCCTATACTCCATGTAATAAGTGCTGCAGAATATCCAGCAAATAATATAGGTGGATGAATAATCATCCAAAAATTTTTCAGCAAAGGATTTAATCCTCTTCCTTTGCTTATTATGTCAAGATAATTATATAATTCAAAAACTTTGTTACCAGAATTTGAGGGCAATTCTCTTAATAGAATAAAAGGACTGTCGCCTATAGTAAAAGAAAATAAATGTATGCCTGAAATTAATAAAGTAAGGAAGCTTTGTACAATCATTATAAATAAAATAGCTTTATAATTTTTTGTTTTAAAGAAGAATATGATAGTGAGAAATGATTGACAAAAGAGCCAAAATAATAAACTACCTTCTTTACCTGCCCATATAGCGCATAACTTTAATATGTTTGATAAATTTGAAGATGTATGGGCCCATACATAGGCATATTCGTAAAAACCTTTATATAATGCAGTTAATAATATTATGATAGCACTTAATAACCCAATAAAATGCGAGGCTAATGAATAATTTGTTATTTTATAGAGTAAAATTTTATGTTGTTGTTTTTTTAATAACGTTGCTGATATTAAAAGTATAAGAGAAATAATAGCTGTTGATAAAGCAAAATAAATGGATAATTTACCTAATATACCAACATTAGTATGTTCTCCAATAAATTTAACCATTAAATATATAATAATAAGGCTTTTATTTTAATTTACAAGATTAATGAAAAGTTAATATGTAAAAGGACTAACAAAATCTTTAAATAAAGGGGCATTAGAATCTCTTTCAGAGAGTATAGGATTTTGGATGCCCCAGTTAATATTAAGTATTGGATCATTCCAAGCAATTATGCCTTCTGATACCTTACTATAAAAATTTGTGCATTTATATGCAAAAATAGTATCATCTTCGAGGGTAAGAAAACCATGTGCAAAGCCAGGTGGAATATAAAACATTAATTTATTTTTTTCTGATAACTCATGCATTTCCCATTTTCCGTAATATGGTGAATTAATTCTAATATCTACAGCTACATCTAATACAGCTCCCTTTATAACTCTTACAAGTTTACCTTGAGCGAAAGGAGATTTTTGAAAATGTAATCCTCTTATTACATTTTTATTTGATTTAGATTGGTTGTCTTGCAAAAACAAAACATTTATTCCTGCTTCACGAAAGTAATTATAATTATAAGATTCAAAAAAATAACCTCTGGCATCTTCAAAAACTTTTGGTTTAATAATTATTAATCCTTCTATCTTAGATTTTACAAATTCCATTTTAGTTTACGTTTCTTTTTGTTTTTCTTTTTGTAGGCAAAGGTAATATTTTAGATAATTTAGTAAAGAAAGTACTCCTTTTTTGATGTTTTTCGTCATCATAATACCCATATCCGTAACCATACCCGTAGCCATATCCATACCCGTACCCATAGCCATATCCATACCCATATCGGTAGCCATACCCATATCCGTAGCCTTTTTTAGATTTGTATGAATAGTAATGATTTTGTATTTCTACACTATTTAGTATAAAAGAAAGTTTCGATATATTATTATTTTTCCTAATGTATTCCATTGTTTCAATAAAAAACCTTCTTGAATAATCAGCTTTATAAACATATATAGGATAATCGGCGAGTTGTAAAGCTCGCATACCATCAGTTACAACGCCGATTGGAGGATTATCTATTATTATATAGTTATATTTTTTCTTTAGTATGGTAAGGGTTTGTTCCATTTTAATTCCTAATATTAATTCATATGGGTTTGGAGGAACTGGCCCTGCTGTTATAAAATCGAGGTTTTCGAGATTGCTATGCTTAATACAATCTTCGACATTATCTTTACCTGCAAGAATAGTACTCATTCCTCTTTTATTTTCAACACCAAATCCGACATGAATTTTAGGTTTACGTAAGTCAAGGTCTATTACAACTATTTTTTTATCAGAAAATGACAATACTCCTGCAAGGTTAATAGAAAAAAATGTTTTACCTTCACCTGATACAGTAGAAGTAACAGCAACTATTTTAGGTCCGGGTTCATCATTAATAAATTGGAGGTTAGTTCTTATAGCTCTTATTGATTCTGCAATAAGACTTTTAGGATTTTTATCCACAATTAATTGAGATACAGGGATACGGTTCTTATATTTAGGTATGATACCAATAGCAGGAGCATCAGTATATTTAGTTATATCTTTCAATGAAGTAATAGTATTATAAAGAAGATACTTTACGGCAATAAGTACAATTCCTAAAAATACACCTATTAATAAACTACCTATCCATATTAAACGACGTTTGGGAGATATAGGAATATCTGGGACTTTAGCTGGTTGTAAAATGCTATTTTTTGAAACATAGCCAGCCTTATCAATTAAGTATTTAACTTTTGTTTCTAATAATTGATTATAAAATTTTTCGTTCAAAGAATATATTCTTTGTAAACGTGCATATTCTAAGACATTATACTTTTCAGATTCATTTCTTATAAAAGTATTGTATTCGTTTATTTTATTCTGGATTTCTTCTTTTCTTTTAACAATATTGCCTTTTAAAGCTTTAATATGTTCAATAAGGATTTTTTTCTGTACATTTATTTGATAGTTTAGTGATTTAATTTCACCGCTATTAGGTGTTACTGAATAAAGGAGTATTTCTTTTTTAGTTAATAGATCTTTTAACGAAGTTATTAAAGGGTCAAAAGATGTTTGAAATTCACTTCCTGCAATTAAAGCTATAAGTTTATAAATATCAATATCTTTGTCTTTACTTATAGTATTTTCAATGTCAAGTAAATTTTTTTCTTGCATTTCTATATCTACTAGTTGTTTTTCTAAATCATTAACTCTTGATGATATGGATGGAAGTTTAATATTATTTTCTATAGAATCTATGCCATGTTCTTGACGAAAAGCTTCTAAATTATTTTCTGCTTGTATTAGTTGATCATAGCTTAGGGCCATTTGTTTATCAATAAAATCTAAAATTTTATCAGCACTTTCAGATTTTTTTTCTACATCATAGGCAATAAATTCTTCGGCTACAGCATTTACTATATCGGCAGCTTTATCCGGGTTTCTGTCATTATATGTTATAGAAATGGTTTTGGCTTCTTGGTTAGCTATGTTAATATATAAGCGTTGTGAGTAATATGTAACTATATCGTCGGGTTTATTTAGTATAAAAAAATAGGTACTTTTTGTTATGTTAGGAGGAGGCATTTTTCCAGAGCCAAAAGTTTGAAAAGATATATTTAAAGTAACTTCAGGAAACATAGCTTTTTCTGAAATAAGGAATTCACTATCCCTTGTTATGCCACCGGGTAAAGAATAAGAAATAGCATATTTATTTTTGCCTAAAAACTCAAGATATATAGGTGTGCCATATATTTCAGGATTATTCACTTGGGCTTCAACAACATAAGGATTTGTTTTATATTGTTCATAATTAAGAATTGTACCTTTTCTGTAATAACTAACTTCTAAAGGTAGCTTAGCTAAAGCTTTTTTTATAAAAAAAGGAGAGCGTAGTAATTCAATTCTTCCTATCAGGCTGCTTTTGCCTTCATCAAAATTCATAGTGTTTAGTAGAAATTTGTTTGTTTTATCTTCAATGTCGAGTTGAATTAGAGCTTTAGTTTGGTAAAGAGGGTAAGAGTATCGCAGATATAAAAATGCTATTGTTAGAGCTATTGCAACAAAAGCTACTGTATATAAAATATTTTTTCTAGTAATATGTAAAAGTAACTTTATGTCAAATTCGTCGTTAAAGTTTGGTATTTTTTTAGCTTGCATTTTTTACTATTGTTATTTTATTATATTGTAAATAAGTAATAGCGAAGAAAATAAAGTAAGGTAAGGCGTAATTATTCCCATTGCTCTAGAAGCAACTTTGTCTCTTGGTGGAAGATAAATTATATCACCAGCTTGAACAATTATACCTCCTTGTGCTAAACCCTCGACAGTCGATAAATCTATTAAATAAATTTCTGGATTTCTAAGATCACCTCTCACTAATTTTATTTTATGGGTTTTTATATCTTCTGTGCCACCAGTCATTGCTATTAATTCTAATAAAGTAGTGTTAGGTCTTTCGAGTGTTACTACCTTGGCTAAATTACCGCCTCTTAATACAGTAACTCTCATATTAGAAACAGATAATAAAGCAAATGGTTGTTGATAGTATTGTGAATATTTAAGTTCAATTAATTTTTCTGCTTCTCTGACAGTCATTCCAGCTATATGTACACGGTCTATTACAGGTAATCTGACAGTACCGTCATAATCAACTTCAAATGTAGCTTCTCTGTTGTTTTGAGTATACAAATCACCCATAATCTTAACTATTTTTTCTCCTTGGTTTGAGAATAATATTAGATTTAACTTATCGTAAGGTGCTATTCTGTATTCATCAGTTATTATGTTATTATCAGGTAATTTTGCATAAGGATACCCCGGCTTAACCCTTAACATTCTAGAAGAATCAAATACTTTACAAGAAGAAAATGAGATAATAATTAAGATAAAGAAATAAGTAAATGAGTAATTTTTCATTACTGGAAAAATTTGAACAAACCTACATAATTTTTTTATAATAAACAATTTGAATTTTACAAAATTTAACGAAAACATTAATATAATTGTTATATATTTTATTATAGTTTAAAGATAAAAATATTTATTTTTTATTTTTCGTAAGGAGCTCATAGTATAATGTAGACATATCATCTACAAGCCTACTATAATGGAATTTCGATTTTACATGTTCCCAGCCATTGTTAGATAAATTTAATCTTAGTGTGTCGTTATTTATTAATTGAGATAGTTTTTCATAAAAATCATTTTCATCATTATTTTTGAATAATAAAGCTGTTTTTTGAGGTATAACAATGTTTTGTATACCGCCAACATCAGATGAAACAATAGGTTTATTAGCGGCTTGAGCTTCTATAAGGCTTACAGGTGTCCCTTCGTTTAGGGATGTAGATACAATTATATCCATACCTGCATTAACATAATCTACTTCTTTAATCCACGAAGTAAATATTATTTTTGGTTTTTCAGATATTTTAATGTTATTATTTGCCCAACTTATTCCCAGACTTGTTGCAAGATTTTGTATTTTTTGTTTATCTTCCCCGTCTCCCACAATAAAAGCCCTAATTTTTTTATTTTCATTATTATTAATTATTTTATGGATAGTTTTAATAAACAATGTATGATTTTTTATAGGTACTATTCTTCCTACTATTCCTATAGCTATTTCATCTTCATCTAAACTATATTTCTTTCTAAATTCAGCTCTTTTTAAATCCATATTTTCTTGAAACTTTGATAAATCAAAGCCTAAGGGTATTATTTTAATTTTATTTTCTTCACATATTTTATACTTATATACCAAGTCGTTTTTCTGGTTTTCACTAAGAGCAATTATGCATGAAGACTTTTTAGCAAGATTTCTTTCAATTTGTTTATAAAAGTTTGCTTTAAAATTACTGAAATAAGCATCAAATACATGACCATGAAAAGTATGTATTATTACAGGTACATTAAGTTTGTAGGCAGCTGTTCTACCTAAAGCTCCTGCTTTAGATGCATGAGTATGTACAATATCAGGTTTAAAATCTTTAATTATTTTAAGTATTTTTCGGTAAGCGATAATATCCCATAAAGGATTTATGCTTCTTTTCATTTCAGGGATAATGATAGGGTCGAGCCCTAATGTTTTTACAATATATTGCGAATTTGCTTCCGTTTTTTCATTGGCTCCGCCTACTAATAAAGTTTCAAAATTTGAGGGCATATAACGAGATAAATATGCAGCATTATATGTAGGGCCTCCCAAATTAAATCTATTTATTATTCTTAATATTTTAGGCATTATTAATTTTATATTTTGTAGATGTAAAGGTATAAATAAATTATTTATTATAATATTTTTTATACCAATGTTGAAATACAATTAATCCATATATCCTTGCTACAGAGTCACCTGGATTAGAAGAAAAAAGTTTTTGTTTAAGTTTTAGTATTTCAGAATAATTAAAAATGTTTTGTTCTTTTATAAAACTTTCTGAAAGTAAATCAAATTCAATAGTGTTTTTTAAATCTGTACGAAACCATTTTAAAAGAGGTACTTCAAATCCATGTTTACTTCGTTTTAAAAGCTCTTCGGGTAATAAATGTCCAAAAGTTTGTTTAAGTATGAATTTCCTACCATATTTATTTATTTTATATTCAGGAGGGAGAGTAAACATAAAATTTACAAGTTCATGATCAAGAAAAGGAACTCTTACTTCAAGAGAGTTTGCCATAGACATTAAATCAGCTTTTACTAACATATCACCTTGAAGTACAAGATGCATATCTGTGTAAAAAAATTCATTCATATCACCTTTAGTGGTTATATGCGATAATGTTTTATTTTTTCTATGTATATAGTCATTTAAATCAGGTTTATTTTTAAGAATAGGTAAAGTTTCATTTAGATTAGCATATGTACACCATATCCAGTATCTTTCTGATTTTGGTAAATTAGCGCCTTTAATAAATCTGTCTAATTGTCTGAAAAAATTTCCGTATTTTGAATTTCTTGATTTAGGCAAAATATTTAATATAGGAGAAGAAAGTTGTAGTAAAGGTATAATTAAAGATAATTTTCTTGTTCTATATTCGGCAAGGTGCTTATTATATCCTGCAAACATTTCGTCAGCACCATCGCCTGATAAAGCAACAGTAACGTGTTTACGCGTTTCTTTACTTAATATATAGAAAGCTAATGCAGAGGAATCTGCATAAGGCTCATCAATATAATCTAAAATATTATTAAATTCATTAAATATGTCATTTGTAGTAAGTGAAAATACTGTATGATTAGTATTGTATTTATCTGCTACAAGTTTTGCATAGTAAGTTTCATCAAACAAAGGTTCATCTTTAAATCCAATAGAAAAAGTGTTTAGTTTAGATGTATGTTTAGACGCTAAGGCAACAATGATTGATGAATCAATACCTCCACTTAAAAATGCACCTAAAGGTACGTCAGCAACTAATCGTTTGGCTACAGCTTGTTCTAATAAATTTTCTAATTTTTGGCAAGCTTCAGTAAAAGGTATTTTATTATAGTTATTTTGGCTTATAAGTGGTATTGTGTAAAAAGTGCCTTGTTCTATATGATTGTCTTTTATTTTTAACCATGAACCCGGGGTTAATTTTTTTATTTCTGTGAAAATAGAATCTGGAGGTGGAATATAATTTAATTGAAGGTAATTTAATAATGATATATAGTCGAGAGAGAGTTTGATATTATAAGATAATAAAGCTTTCATTTCGGATGAAAAAATGATTTTATTTTCATCTTGATAAATAAGAAGTGGTTTAATCCCTATTCTGTCTCTTGCAATAAATAATTCATTAGTTTCTTTATCAAATATAGCTAATGCAAAAAAGCCATGTAACTTATTTAAACAATGTTCTTTATAATTAATATATAATTTTAATAAAACTTCAGTATCTGAAGAGGTTTTAAAAGAATGCCCTTCTTTGATGAGGTTTTTTTTTAATTCTTTGTAATTATATATTTCGCCGTTGAATACAATAACGTAACGTTGACTTTCATCGTAAAAAGGTTGAGAAGCAGCTTCTGAAGTGTCAATTACTGAAAGTCTTACGTGACCTAAAGCTACTTTTTTATCAACAAATAGTCCTTTTTGATCGGGGCCTCTTAGTTGCATAGCTTCTATAGCTTTTGCTAAATAAGCAAAAGAATCAACTCCTTTTTCATTTAAAATATAAACTCCTGTTATTCCACACATTTTTGACATAGGTGTTGAGTTAATTATATATTAATAGCTTCTCCGTATGCTATTGCTGCTGCTTCCATTAGCGATTCGGATATAGTAGGATGAGGGAATATGGTTTTTATTATTTGTTGGGCCTTTATATTTAGTTTGCGAGACATCACAAGACCTCCTATAATTTCAGTTGCGCTATTCCCTATTATGTGTGCTCCTAGACAGTTATTAGTTTCAGCATCAAAAATAATTTTAATAAAGCCATCTGTTTCTCCTAAAGCATGTGCTTTTCCAGAAGCAGTTAGAGGAAATTTACCTATTTTAATTGTATAGCCTTTATCAATAGCTGCTTTTTCAGTTAACCCAACTGAAGCTATTTCTGGTTGAGTATAAATACATGCAGGTATGTTATTATAGTTTAAAGGTTCTGGATCTTTTCCAGCAATTGCTTCTACGCAAATGATGCCTTCGTGAGAAGCTACGTGAGCAAGAGCTGGTCCCGGTATTACGTCACCAATAGCATAATAACCTTCTATGTTTGTTTTATAAAATTTGTCAACAATTATTTTATCATTTTCTGTTTTAATTCCTACGTCTTCAAGTCCAATGTTTTCGATATTAGATTTTATGCCGATAGCAGATAGTACTAATTCTGTTTCAATTATTACTTCTTCTCCTGAAGAAGTTTTTACATTAACTTTACATAATTCATTGTTTTTATCAATATTAGTAACTAATGAAGAGAGCATTATTTTTATTCCAGCTTTTTTAAAAGAACGTGCTAAATGTTTAGATATTTCTTCATCTTCGAGAGGTATTATATTTGGCATGAACTCAATAATAGTAACTTTAGTTCCTAAAGAATTATAAAAATATGCAAATTCACAACCTATGGCTCCTGAACCTATTATTAATATGGAATTAGGTTTTTTCTTTAAGGTTAGAGCATCACGATAACTAATGATTTTATTACCATCAATGGGGATATTGGACAATTGTTTTGCTCTTGCTCCAGTAGCAATAATTATGTTATTGGCGTTGATAGTTTGCGTTGTTTCTATACCATTTGTAATTTCTACTTTTTTACCAGGACAAATTTTAGCTTTGCCTTTTATAAAAGTTATATTATTTTTTTTTATAAGATAAGTTACACCTTTGCTCATATTGTTAGCTACTTGTCGACTTCTTTCTACGATAGCTTCTAGGTCAGGTATTACTTTTTCGTCAGTTTTAATTCCATATAATGATGAATGTTTAATATATTCGTATACTTGAGCGCTTTTTAATAAAGCTTTTGTGGGAATACATCCCCAGTTAAGGCATACACCACCGGGTTCAGCCATTTCTATTAATGCTGTTTTTAATCCTAGTTGTGATGCTCTTATTGCTGCTACGTATCCACCTGGGCCACTTCCTATTATTATTAAATCGAAATCCATATTTTAGAATTTTTTAAGTTATATTTATTTTTGCAACCTTTCAAGGTTTTCTTGTAATATTTTAATTTTATTTATAATGTCTATTTTTTTCTTTTTTTCATTTTCAATCACATTACTTGGTGCGTTTTCGATAAATTTTTGATTTGTTAGTTTTTTTTCAACAGTTTCAAGAAAACTTTTTAAATATGAAATTTCTTTTTCTATTTTAGTTATTTCAATTTTTTTATTGAAATAATTTTCATTTACAGGAATAAAAAATTCTGAATTTTGTATTACGAAAGTATAAGCGTTTTCAAGTCTTTTTTTAGTATATATAATTTCTGATAAATTGCAAAGTTTAATTATAATGCTTTCGAATTGATTTTTATTTGAATTGGTATATAAAGTAATTTTTTCTTTAAAAGATATATTATTTTCTTTACGATGTGTTCGTATTGCAGTAATAATTTTATTAGCAATATTGAAATCATTTAATATGGTTTTATCAATAGTTTCTGCTTCGGGCCATTTTGAAATCATTATAAAATCACCAGTTTTTCTTGATATAAGGTTTTGATAAATTTCTTCTGTTATGAAAGGCATAAAAGGGTGTAGTAGTTTAATTAATTTTTCAAAAAATATGATAGTTTCGTTGTATGTTGTATTGTCAATAGTTTCTCCATAAGGAGGTTTTATCATTTCTAAGTACCATGAACAAAATTCATCCCATATTAATTTATAAACTGCCATTAAAGCATCCGATATTCTATACTTTTGAAAATGATCATTGATAGTTATTATTTCTTCTGAAATTTTTGATTTAAACCATTTAATAGCGATTATCGAAGTATCTGGGGTTTGTTTTTCTTCAGTTTTCCAGCTTTTTATTAATCTAAGAGCATTCCATATTTTGTTGCTAAAATTTCTACCTTGTTCACAAAGGCTTTCATCAAAAGGAAGATCATTGCCTGCAGGAGAAGTAAGTAACATTCCAGCTCTAACGCCATCAGCTCCGTATTTTGCAATTAATTCAAGAGGTTCTGGACTATTACCTAATGATTTGGACATTTTACGGCCTTTTTTATCTCTTACAATACCTGTAAAATATACATTTTTAAAAGGTATTTCTTTTCTATATTCTAATCCGGCCATAATCATTCGAGCTACCCAAAAAAATAAAATTTCAGGTGCTGTTACTAGGTCATTAGTAGGATAATAATATTTTATTTCTTCATTATCGGGATTTCTTATTCCATCGAATACTGAAATAGGCCAAATCCAACTTGAAAACCAAGTATCTAAGACATCTTCATCTTGTTTTAAATCATTTAATTTTATATTATGAAAACCATTTATTTGTTTTGCTAAATTTAAAGCTTCATTTTCGTTAACAGCTACTACATACTGCCCGTCGGGTAAGTACCAAGCAGGAATACGATGTCCCCACCATAATTGCCTTGATATACACCAGTCTTTTACATTTTCCATCCAGTATTTGTAAGTATTTTTAAATTTTGGTGGATGAAATTTTACAGTATCGTTTAACACAACATCTAAAGCTGGTTTAGCAAGCTCCTGCATTTTTAAAAACCATTGTAAAGATAATCGGGGTTCAATAATTGCATCAGTTCGTTCTGAAAATCCTATTTTATTTATATAATCTTCGATTTTTTCTAATAGGTTTTGTTGAATTAAATCTTTTATTATAAGCTCTCTTGCTTCAAATCTATCTTTACCTACGTAATGCTTAGCATTTTCATTAAGAGTAGCATCTTCATTAAAAATATCAATAGAATGTAAATTATATTTTAATCCTATATTATAATCATTAATATCATGAGCTGGAGTTATTTTAAGGGCGCCTGTTCCAAATGTTGGGTCAACATATTCATCGGCTATAATATCAACTATTCTGTTAATTATGGGTACTTTAACTTTTTTACCAATAATATTTTTATAGCGTTCGTCCGTAGGATTTACGCATATAGCAGTATCTCCTAATATTGTTTCAGGGCGAGTAGTTGCAATAGTTATGTATTTATCAGGTTCATCAACTAGA